>DAOMWV010000028.1:0-20295 GCA_035436725.1 Hyphomicrobiaceae bacterium | reverse complement strand
GTTGCGCGGGCCGATTTTGGTTTCGTACATATCGACGATGGCATCCATGGCGGCGGGATCGACGAGACCCTTGCCGACGAGGATCGTTTCGAGGGCTCGGACGCGAGCCTCGATCGGTGTGAGATGACTGTGATCGTCGTGGTCGTGGCCGTCGTGGGGCATTTTACCCTCGTCAAAAGAGTTGCCTGCAAACAGTCTATCGCTTTGCTGCAACTCGGCAACCGCCGTCGGCGCATGATACGTTTGTACCGATGACACCGGAGCGGGCGGCGTCAGGGCATTGTGCCGCCAGATGCCGGTCGAGATCCCGATCATCACGCCAGGCGGCGCAGCGACTTCAGCCGGGCCGCAAGTACCTTGTCGATCCGGCGTCCGTCGAGATCGACGACCTCGAACTTCCAGCCGGAAACCTCGACGCTTTCGCCCACGACCGGGAGATGGTGCATGTGCGCAAGCACGAAGCCTGCAACCGTTTCGTAGCTGCGCTTTTCCGGGACAGGCAGGTTGATCCGGTCGGCCATCTCGTCGACGGGCATGGATCCCGATAGTAGCCAGGAGCCATCGGAGCGTTCGACTGCGAGCGGCTCGGCGTCGAAGTTGTCGGCCTTGAACACACCAGCGATGGCCTCGAGGACATCGGCGGGGGTCACGAGGCCGACGAAATGGCCATATTCGTCGTGAATGAGCGCCATCGGCACGACCGCCGCACGCAGCACGGCAAGGACGTCGAGTGCGTCCATCGTCTCCGGGATTATCGGTGCGGTGCGGACGTGCGCGCGGACGTCGAGCGGGCGATTACTCAGAATATCGGCCAGCAGTTCCCGGGTTTGGACCACTCCGATCAATGCGTCGGGAGATCCTTCGCCGACGGGGATCCTGGAATGCGGTGTGCTGATTAGCCTTTCGCGCAGTTCTTCCTCGGACTTGGTGACATCGATCCAGTCCACCGCTGTGCGTGGCGTCATCAACCCGATGACTGCCCGGTCGGCCAGCCGCATGACGCCAGCGATCATCTGGCGCTCGTCCTTCTCGATGACGCCGCTCGATTCAGCTTCCGCGATCATCGATTTAATCTCTTCGTCGGTCACGCGGTTCTCACTCTCGGTCGACTGTCCGAAAAGCCTGAATACGAACCGGGTCGATTCATCGAGCAGCCAGACCGCCGGCCAGGCAACCTTGGAGAATATCGTCATCGCAGGTGCGACGGAGCAAGCGATGCCCTCGGCATTGCGCAAGGCCAGGTTTTTCGGGACGAGTTCGCCGATTATGACTGAGAGATACGTGATGACGACGATCACGATGCCGTAACCCAGCGGTCCGGCAACCTTGTCGGGCACTCCGAGTGCGCCGAGTGCGGCACTTGCCTGGCCGCCGAACGCTTCGCCGGAATACGCGCCGTTCACAATACCGATCAGCGTGATTCCAATCTGTACCGCAGAGAGAAACCGGCCGGGGTCCGAACCAAGTGCCAGTGCCTTGCTGGCACCGCTTCTGCCGGCTGCCGCCATCGCTTTCAACCGGGGCTGACGGGCAGAAACGATAGCGAGTTCTGAAAGCGCGAACAGCCCATTGAGGACGATGAGTGTAGAGACGATAAGCAGTTCGATCACGACGCGTTCGGCTGACGGGACACGTCGAAGCCACTCCTTCTCGCAGTACCTCAGATAGGTGTAGCACTTTTATCGCTTGCGACAGGCCGGTCAACGCGTCCGGGATCGAGCCAGACCAGCCGCAGGTACAAAGCATACGTGGTCGCCGCTCTTATTGAGACAAAGTTGTCACAGAGCAGGTGCAACGTGGCCTCAGGTTGCGCATGCGCATGTTCGGCGGCGGTAATTGATCGGTGTTATCAAACAGCGGGAGCGACGCCGGCCGGAGCCAAAAAACCCGTTTCTCCATCGGGTTGGGAAGGGTCAATACACAGGTTACGCAGTGAAGATCATACGCAACTAGATGTAGTGGTTGTGGCAAGGGGGTGGGCACAAGATTGAGTGACATCGCCGTAACGAATCATGCAGTTTGGGTTTGTGACGAGCGGCGAGTTGATGCCGGTCGCCTCCCGAAAGATCGCAGTGCCGCGCTCGGATGACGAAGACGAGCGATGGGGTTTGGCGGCTCGGGTATGGACGGCATCCTCGTTGCGTCGTGGTTGTAGCGTAAGCGTAACGGTCGTCGTGTGCGCCTCGTGACTTTCGCAGGGCCGGCACCGTTCGCGTTCACACAATTCTCAATCTTTCGGGCAGTCAGTGACGCTGTCCGGTTCTGC
This sequence comes from Hyphomicrobiaceae bacterium, assembly GCA_035436725.1. Lineage (GTDB taxonomy): Bacteria > Pseudomonadota > Alphaproteobacteria > Rhizobiales > Hyphomicrobiaceae > JABFRJ01. Next base: position 18,029 of record DAOMWV010000028.1, on the reverse strand, counting down.
TTGTCTCCTGTATCTCGTATTCCGGTCGTGCCGGTTCCAGCGCCCCGACGTGCCCCGATCCAAAAAGACGATCCAGGGGTCATTTATGAAAATCTCACGGCGATTCACCGAGGCCGGCAAATCTCCATACGACAAGATCGCCTTCCGCCGCGCGACCTCGGAAATCAAGAACCCCGACGGGTCTATCGTCTTCCGTTGCGCCGATTTCGCCGTGCCGGAGCACTGGAGCCAGGTGGCGGCCGACATTCTCGCGCAGAAGTATTTCCGCAAGGCCGGCGTGCCGAAGGCATTGAAGAAGGTCGAGGAAACCCAGGTTCCGTCGTGGCTGTGGCGGTCGGTCGCCGACGAGCGCGCGATGGCGGACCTGAAATCGGACGAACGCACCACCGGTGAGAGCGACTCACGGCAGGTGTTCGATCGTCTCGCCGGGACCTGGACGTACTGGGGCTGGAAAGGCGGATATTTCACGACCGAGGAAGATGCGCGCGCGTTCTACGACGAGCACCGCTACATGCTGGCGATGCAGTTCGCCGCACCGAACAGCCCGCAGTGGTTCAACACGGGCATGCACTGGGCTTACGGCATCGATGGACCTGGCCAGGGCCACTACTATGTCGACTACCGCACGGGCGAGCTGACGCGCTCGCAGTCGGCCTACGAGCATCCGCAGCCGCATGCCTGCTTCATCCAGTCCGTCGACGACGATCTCGTCAACGAGAACGGGATCATGGATCTCTGGGTGCGCGAGGCGCGGCTTTTCAAGTATGGTTCGGGCACGGGATCGAATTTCTCGTCGCTGCGCGCGGAAAACGAGAAGCTCGGCGGTGGTGGCAAATCGTCCGGCCTGATGAGCTTTCTCAAGATCGGCGACCGTGCAGCCGGTGCGATCAAGTCGGGTGGTACGACGCGGCGTGCGGCGAAGATGGTAGTGGTCGACGTCGATCACCCCGATATCGAGGCGTATATCGACTGGAAGGTGAAGGAAGAGCAGAAGGTTGCCGCGTTGGTGACCGGCTCCAAGATCTGCCAGAAGCGCCTCAAGGCGATCATGAAAGCCTGTGTCAACTGCGAGGCGGACGGAGACGATTGCTTCGAGCCGGCGAAGAATCCCAAACTGAAGCAAGCGATCCGCGAAGCACGCCGTGACATGGTGCCGGACAACTATATCCGCCGCGTCATGCAGTTCGCGCGGCAGGGTTATGCCGACATCGATTTCTCGACCTACGACACGGACTGGGACAGCGAGGCCTATCTTACGGTCTCGGGGCAGAACTCGAACAACTCCGTACGCGTGACGGACGAGTTCCTCAATGCGGTGGCTGAGAACAAGGACTGGTCGCTGACGGCGCGGACGACGGGCAAAAAGGTCAAGACGCTCAAGGCGCGTGACCTCTGGGAGAAGATCGGGCACGCCGCGTGGGCTTCCGCTGATCCTGGCATCCAGTTCCACACGACCATCAACGACTGGCACACCTGCCCGCAGTCGGGGCCGATCCGCGCATCCAACCCGTGCTCGGAATACATGTTCCTCGACGACACGGCGTGCAATCTCGCGTCACTGAACCTGATGCGGTTCGCGGATGCGCGCGGCAACTTTGACATCGCGTCTTACGAGCACGCCTGCCGCCTGTGGACGATCGCGCTCGAAATCTCGGTCATGATGGCGCAGTTCCCGTCGCGCCAGATCGCGGAGCTCAGCTATCGTTATCGTACGCTCGGTATCGGTTTCGCCAACATCGGCGGGCTCCTAATGGCGTCGGGTATCGGGTACGACTCGGCTGAAGGACGTGCCATCTGCGGTGCGATCTCGGCGATCATGACCGGCGTCGCCTATGCGACGAGCGCGGAAATGGCGGGCGAGCTCGGGTCTTTCCCGGGGTACGAGCCGAATGCGCAGGACATGCTGCGCGTGATCCGCAATCACCGTCGCGCGGCCTATGGTCAGACGGACGGCTACGAGAAGCTGTCGATCAATCCGGTTCCGCTGGATGCGGCGAACTGCCCGGATCAGGCGCTCATCGCGGCATCGCGGAAAGCGTGGGATCGTGCGATCGAACTCGGCCAGCAGTGTGGCTATCGCAACGCGCAGGTGTCGGTCGTCGCGCCTACGGGCACGATCGGTCTCGTCATGGACTGCGACACGACGGGCATCGAGCCGGATTTCGCGCTGGTGAAATTCAAGAAGCTCGCCGGTGGCGGATACTTCAAGATCATCAACCAGTCGGTTCCGACCGCACTCAGGACACTCGGATACAGCGAGGCGCAGATCGCAGAGATCGAAGCGTATGCGGTCGGGCACGGATCGCTGCGCCAGGCTCCGGGAGTCAATCACAGCACGCTGAGGGCCAAGGGCTTCACCGATGAAGCGCTCGGCAAACTCGAAGCGGGGCTCAAGAGCGCATTCGACATCAAGTTCGCGTTCAACAAGTGGGCGCTGGGCGAAGAGTTCCTCACGGGTACGCTCGGTATTCCGGCTGAGACGCTCAACGATCCCTCGTTCGAGCTGCTGCCGCATCTCGGCTTCTCGAAGAAGGACATCGAGGCGGCAAACGAGCATGTCTGCGGTGCGATGACGCTCGAAGGAGCGCCGTACATCCAGGAGAAGCATCTGCCGGTCTTCGACTGCGCCAATCCGTGTGGCCGGAAGGGCAAGCGATCACTGTCGGTGGAAAGCCACATCCTGATGATGGCGGCGTCGCAGCCGTTCATTTCGGGTGCGATCTCCAAGACAATCAACATGCCGAACGACGCCACGGTGGAAGACTGCAAGCAGTCCTACATGATGTCGTGGAAGCTGGCGCTCAAGGCCAACGCGCTCTATCGTGACGGCTCCAAACTCAGCCAGCCCCTGAACTCGCAGCTTCTCTCTGACGACGAGGAAGAGGCAGCGGACGCGGTCGATGATATCGTCTCCAAGTCACAGGCGGCGCGTGCGTCCGTGATCGCGGAGAAGATCGTCGAGCGCATCATCGAGCGCCAGCGGGAGCGGGAGCGTCTGCCGGGCCGCCGCAAGGGGTACACGCAGAAGGCGACCGTCGGCGGGCACAAGGTGTATCTCACGACGGGTGAATACGAGGATGGCCGCATCGGCGAAATCTTCATCGACATGCATAAGGAAGGCGCCGCCTTCCGCTCGTTGATGAACAACTTCGCCATCGCGATCTCGCTCGGGCTTCAATATGGCGTGCCGCTCGAGGAGTACGTGGACGCGTTCACGTTCACGCGGTTCGAGCCGGCCGGCATCGTCACCGGCAACGAGACGATCAAGAACGCGACCAGCGTTCTCGACTACATCTTCCGTGAACTCGCCGTCTCGTATCTGGGCCGAAACGATCTCGCGCACGTAGAACCGGCGGACCTGTCGGCCACGGCCATGGGCGAGCGGGAGGACGAAGATGGCGCTGCGGCGGCGCCGGCAGTGGCGGCGACGCGCGTCGTGAGCCATGGCTTCACGCGCGGCAAGCTCAATTCGGGTGGCGAGATGATGGTCGTGCGCGGCAACACCGCGCTCGCCGTCGATACCCAGGTGAGCCAGCTCAGAGAGGTCGTTGCGGCATCGTATGCGCATACCGAGACGACGGCACTGGCAACGGGCACGCTCGGCGCGGTATCGGCCGTGAAGGTTTCGACCGCGATGAGCGTTTCGGATCGTCGCGCGGAAGCCCGCATCAAGGGTTACGAGGGTGAAGCGTGCGGCGAATGCCAGAACTTCACGCTCGTCCGCAACGGTACCTGCCTCAAGTGCGACACCTGTGGCTCCACGAGCGGGTGTTCGTGATGGCGAATGGTTCGTGCATTCCGTCGGGATCGTTCCGGCCGGCTCGTCCGCCGGCGCAGTTCACTGCGCCGGGGAAGAATCCGACCGACGGACTGCGGGCTGCCGAACTTTCCTTGCAGGACCTCGCGAGTTACGTGCGGCGCGTTTTCGGTCGCACGTATCGTATCGCGAGCAGGGCGGCGTTGCCGCCTCCACGCTCGTGATCGGGAGGGCTCTCGTCATGTCGATCAAAGAACCCGAGATGCCAGTCGAAACTACGGTTCTGTCGCTGCCGGTGGCGTCGCCGCTGGATCTGCAGGATGCCGGTCCGGCCATGCTGCTCGCCGATCATCTGGATGCGACGCTGGCCATGGCCGAAGACCTGTCCATGCTTTCGCTCGCGACGGCGTCCGGCAAGCGGACCAGTACGGCGTTCATCGCACTCGCAGAACAGGCCCGCACGCTCGAACTCGGCATGGTTGCGCGTCTCGTGCAAGCCCGGAAGAGAGCCGAGCAGCTCGACACGCGGCACGAGGAGGTTCGCCGCCTGATCGCGGCCTTCGTCGGTGGCACGGCTGTCGTCGCCGACGCTGCGCAGACCGAGGGCGGGCTCGGTGACGTCGGGGGGCACGCGCTCTCGAGTGGGGCGGCTGCGCTGAGATTCCTGAAATCGCGCGGGGTGGTGGCGGAGGACGTCATGGTTATCGAAGACGTGGTCATCGAGCGCGTCGGCGAGGACTATCTCGCGGCGGAAATGATCCACCTCGGTACGCTCATGGACATGCTGGCGGCATTTCTCGACGCCCTCGACGTGGCATTCGAGCTCTACAGCCCGGCCAACAGACGGAACTGAGCCGTTATTTTCACTGCTGCGGCTTACGGGCCGGCGGGCGGGCTTCTTGACAGGGCAACGGCCCGGTCGCACACACCATGCTCGGAACAGGCACAATCGGCCGCACCCGGTTGGGCGGTGGCTGGAGGCGGGCATGAACTCGGTGGATCGCAACATTTCGTCCGATGGTCGCGACGTGAAGGCGTCGATGCGCGCGATCGGCTTGGCGGCGCGGGCGGCGGCACGCGAACTGGCGCTGGCCTCTCCGGAGGCGAAAGAAGCCGCACTCAGGGCCGCGGCGGCGCATCTTCGGTCCGACATCGCGGGCATTCTCGAGGCCAATCGCGCGGATGTGGACGCGGCGGTGAAGGGTGGCGCGGCGGCGACGTTCGTCGATCGCCTGCGGCTCGACGCCAAGCGTATCGAAGGCATCGCCAGGAGCCTCGAAGAAATCGCGGATCTCAAAGATCCGGTCGGTGACGTGATTGCTGAATGGGAGCGGCCGAACGGGCTCAAGATCTCGCGTGTGCGCACGCCGCTCGGCGTCATCGGGATTATTTATGAAAGCCGTCCCAACGTCACGGCGGACGCGGGCGCGCTGTGCCTAAAGTCCGGCAACGCGGCGATCCTCAGGACCGGATCCGACGCCATGGGATCGGCGCGGGCCATCCACGCCTGTCTTCTGAAAGGGCTCAGGGAGGCGGAACTTCCGGAGGCCGCGATCCAGCTCGTCGGTACGACGGACAGGGCGGCGGTGGGCGAGATGCTCGGGGGCCTCGACGGGGCGATCGACGTCATTATTCCGCGCGGCGGGAAATCGCTCGTCGCGCGCGTGCAGGCGGAGGCACGGGTCCCGGTGTTCGCGCATCTGGAAGGCATCTGCCACACCTACGTTGATCGCGGCGCCGACCTGGAGGTCGCGATCCCGCTCGTGGTCAACGCGAAGATGCGGCGGACGAGCGTCTGCGGGTCGACTGAATGTCTTCTCGTCGACAAAGGCGCGCATGACGATTATCTGACGCCGCTCGTCAAGGCGCTGCTCGAGGCCGGGTGCGAAGTGCGTGGCGACGCGGAGACGCAAAAGGCCGATCCGCGGGTCAAGCCTGCGTCTGAGGACGATTACGGCAAGGAGTTTCTGGACGCCGTCATCGCCGTGAAAACCGTCGATGGCGTCGACGAAGCGATCGCGCACATCGCACGATACGGTTCGCAGCATACCGATTGCATCGTCACGGAGTGCAATGGGACGGCCGAGCGCTTCGTTCGTCGCGTCGACAGTGCCATCGTCCTGATCAACGCGTCGACGCAGTTCGCCGACGGCGGCGAGTTTGGCATGGGAGCGGAGATCGGTATTGCGACGGGACGGATGCATGCCCGCGGGCCGGTCGGTGTCGAGCAGCTCACAAGCTTCAAGTACGTAGTGCGTGGGACGGGTCAGATCAGGCCAGTGTGAAACCGCCTCGGATCGTGCCGTTATCTTCCTGACTGCGATGTTTCAAGTGTTCGCAGCATGGACTTTCAGGAGCTTCTGGAATGCAAGCGAAGGCGTATCGCGACCCCGCTCCCAGCGGCTGATCGTGGTGGGATCGACGCCCAGGATCTCGGACAGATGTGTCTGAGACCACTTCCTGCATTTGCGCAGTTTCTTGATCAGAGATGGCCAATCAGCATTGTCGCTCGCCGACGCAGCGGGCGGGGGAACGTCATTGCTGGCTATGCGAATGAGTTCTGTAAGTCGTTCCTGGAACAGGGGAGATGGCAGGTCTCGTCCACGCTCCCAGCGGCTCACACTCGTTGCGTCGGCACCGATCAGTTCGGCAAGGCGTTTCTGAGTGTAGCCTTGAGCAACTCGAAAGCTCTTGGTTACTCTAGGCCAGTCCATTGTTCGCGAACCCAACTCGCATTTCCTCAAGTGTCATTGGTGCATTCAAAATATGGCAATGCTTGAGTTCGGCGTTTTCATAGATGCCAGACGGCGGAAGTCATTTGCTGTAAGACGACAATCATAATCCGAAATTTTACAGTTTGTCACAAATGTCAACGGCGCGAACTCGCGCCGTGGCAGGTATGGAGGTGGCGCGATACTTTCATCAACGTAGCTACATTGGAAGCGGAGATCTGCATTTGGTTCGCTGCTCTTCGGAATATTGATTGGCCCCGTCATTTGGGTGGGTGTGCTCCACTCGGATGGCGAGTTATGTGGTGTGGGGGTGCGTTTGCATGTTCAGTAAAAAATCTACGAGCCAAGTTCGTCCGTCCGATGCGCGTATTGCGCCAGACCAAATATCGCCCGTTGCAGCCGTTCAGAATGTTCAGGCTGGCCAGCCAACGCCCGCAACGCCTTCGCCCCAATCGCAAATCGATGACAGCATGGTATCGATCGGTCGGGGAACGGTTATCGTCGGCGAGATCAACGAGTGCCGAAATCTGGAAATCCAGGGCAGCGTCGAGGGGACGATTTCGACGGAGATGCTGGTCATTCACGAGGGTGGTTCGGTAAAGGGCCGCGTCCATGCCAGTAATGCCATCGTTTATGGCGTTTTCAATGGACAGCTCGAAGTGAGTGGTCTGCTCGATGTTCGCGGTACAGGGCGTGTCGAGGGAGAGCTGGAATACGGTCAGCTCGCGGTGGCCATGGGCGGACACATCTCCGGCAGTGTCTTCACTGGATTTGAGCGTGAACAGCGGAATTCACAGGCCAGTCAGCAGACTATTCCATTGCCGCCTTCGTCGTCGAGCGAGACCAACTACAGACCAAATCTCACGGTTCTGAACGGTCAATCGCCGACATAACAGTTGCCTCGACGGCATAGTCGCCGTGGTGGTTCGGGATAGCGGCAACCGAATGTAATCGTCCCCCAACGGTTGTGATCGATCCTATATTGGTCGATCATTGTGGCATCGCACGTTTCAAGATCAGAGGGGCAAGTCCCAGCTGGTATGGCGGTGCTACAATCGCTAAGCTTCATCTTCCTTTTGCCCGGGCATGCCTATCGCAGGTGCCCGGCATTTTCGTCAGGATGGAAGATGACGACGGTGGCTGGTGGAAAATCGGTGTATGGCGCGAGCGTCGGCATCCTCATGCTGGAGGCGTGTTTTCCGCGGATACCTGGTGACATGGGGAATGCGCTGACGTGGCCGTTTCCGGTACATTATCGCGTCGTTCGGGACGCTTCACCGGAGCGGGTCGTGACGCAGCGTGCGCAGGGTCTGCTCGATGCTTTCATCGAGGCCGGGCGTGACCTCGTCCGGCACGGGGCCGACGGCATCACCACGAATTGTGGTTTCCTGTCGATCTACCAGCCGGAACTTGCGGCAGCTCTGGACGTGCCGGTGGCGACGTCATCGCTCATGCAGATTCCAATGGTACAGGCGACGCTGCCGCCCGGACGGCGTGTCGGGGTTCTCACGATTTCGCCGAAGACGATGACGCCTGATCATCTTTCCAAGATCGGTGTCGATCCTTCGACGCCCGTCGGCGGGGTCGATCCGGACGGGGAGTTCTTTTCCAAGATCATCGGAAACAGGCCGGATCTCGATGTCGAGAAGTGCCGGGCCGAAAACGTAGCGGGTGCACTGGAACTGAAGCGCGCGAACCCGGATATCGGTGCGATCGTGCTCGAATGTACGAACATGATCCCATATGCGGCCGACGTCAGGCGTGCGACGGGATTGCCGACCTACTCAATCTACAGTTTCGTTTCTTGGTTCCAGTCGTCGTTGCAGCCACGACGGTTCGACCTCGGACAGTACTGACCGCCACCTACTTTGCCACGCGGAGTGTGCGCGCCGCCCGCGAGACCAGCAAGCCGGTAAGAAGTCCGAGACCGCCGCAGACCAGCATTCGGAAGTCCGGTTCCTGTAGACGCGAGGGAGTAAGAGCCCGCGTCACTCCGACGAAATAGTTCATCCCGAATATACCGAGCATCACGAGCATGGGTATAATACTGCCCGGCACACGAAACGTGTCGGTTTCCGCATCGTGAGTCACGCCAGATGGCGCGCGGATGAGCGCGGCATTGACACCGAAGGCGATGCCAAGTCCGGCGGCCCAGAAGCCGATCGGACTACCCCACGGCTGGAAGCCCGAAACGAGCGTGTAGATTGAGAGCCCGACCATCGCCAAGGGCAGGATCATCACGCGAGATCGCGGCACATTGCGGGTGCGCAATTGCAGCAGCCCGAGGGCCAGGATCACGGCGAGGATGATCCAGACCTGAGGCGGGGTGCGGGACAAAATGTCGGAGAGTGACGGTTGCACGATATGGAACCTTCCTCGAGATGGCCTGATTGGAATGTCGGTGTCAGCCGAAGATCATGCGGCCAAGGATGCGGCCGGGCATGAGGGTGAAGAGACCAGCGATGATGAGGGCGCCGAGATAGAGGCCGGTCATCGTGCGCTTGTGAGCAGAAATTTTGTGGCGGCGGGCGGCGTAGACGGCAAGCGGAAGCTGGATCAGGACGGCAATGGAGAGAAGGTGGATCGGGCTCCACTGACCCCACAGCCGGATTTCGTGAATCCAGAATGCGGAGGCGGCGACGACAGCCATCAGGCCGACCCATATCCAGCCGAGTGTGCGATGCGACGGGCCGCCCTTCGGGCGCCAGAGCTGTACCCCGCCAGTCAGGAATGCGCCCAAGGCGGCCAGCGTATGAATCTGAATGGCTGGGCCAGCGGCGAGGATCGGTTCGAGGGTCATAAGTTCAGCCTGGATAGGGGTGGGCACGTTGCTTAGTGTGTGGTACTTTATAGTACCGCAATGGTACTGTCAAGTACCATGATGTGAAGCTGGCATGGATCCGTCATCGAATGCGCAAAGCACGCGAAACGAGCGAGTCATCGGTTTCGAAAGCAGGTCAGGGGGCTGTGGTCACGGATCCGGGGTCGGATCGTGCGCCTGATGCCGTAGCCGATCCGAAGCGTGCGGCGATTCTCGATGCGGCGCGGCGCCTGATCCTGGAGAAGGGCTACGACGGGCTTACGACGCTGGCGGTCGCCACTGCGGCGAACATCTCGAAACGCGATCTTTACGCGCGCTTTGCGAGCAAGGACGCGTTGATCGCGGGGCTTGTCGCGGACGGTGTGAAGGCGATGCTGATCCCGGTCGAGGGCGGTCCGATCACGTCACGCGATGATTTCTACGGACGGCTTGCAGCCTTCGGGGAGAAGTTCATCGCGGAGATGCTCGACGAACGGCGCCTGCGCTTCTACCGGATCGCGATCAGTGAAGTGTCTCGAAATCCGGAGATCGGCAAGACGCTGCTGCGCGAGGGTACGCAAGGGACCACGGCACGTGTCGGCGCGCTGTTCGGCGAGGCGCAAGCGCGCGGGTTCGCCCGGTTCCAGTTCATGGATGCGGCGATCGGGGCCTACTTCTTCGCGCTCATGGGAGATTTCGTGATCAACTGTCTGCTCGATCCGACGCGGGTCGTGGCGGACGACGAGCGCAAGCGTCACGTCGGGCTTGCGCTGTTGCTCGTCCGATCGCTCGACGGGATCAAGTCCTGACGCCGAGACCGCCCTTGCGCTCGATGAAGCCCGAGACATCCGACAACCCGGCGCCAGTCTTCAGGTTGGTGAAGACGAACGGCTTTTCACCGCGCATTCTCTTTGCGTCGCGGGCCATGATGTCGAGATCGGCGCCGACGTGAGGGGCCAGGTCGGTCTTGTTGATGACGAGCAGGTCGGAGCGGGTGATGCCGGGGCCGCCCTTGCGCGGGATCTTTTCACCCTGGGCGACGTCGATGACGTAAATCGTCATGTCGGCGAGTTCAGGCGAAAAGGTTGCGGCGAGGTTGTCACCGCCGGACTCGAGAAGGATGAGGTCGAGTTTCGGGAATTTTTTCCGCATCGTTTCGATGGCGGCCAGATTGATCGAGCAATCTTCGCGGATGGCGGTGTGCGGGCAGCCGCCGGTTTCGACGCCCATGATGCGTTCAAGCGGCAGCGCCTGGGCGCGCATCAGGATTTCTGCGTCTTCCTTAGTGTAGATGTCATTCGTGATCGCGCAGATGTCGTACCTGTCGCGAAACGACTTGCAGAGGTTTTCGGTCAACGTGGTCTTGCCGGAGCCGACGGGGCCGCCGATGCCGACGCGGAGCGGGCCGTTGTAAGTCATGAGCGAAAGAGCCTCGTGTGTTGGGTTTCATGCTGGAGGGAGGCGAGATCGGACAGCCAGGTGGCGGAGCCGAGATCGTCGAGTGTCGCGCGGGCGGCGCTCTCGGACGCGGACAACAGCCGGGGTGTCAGTGCGGCGACGATGCGCTGTCCGTCGGTCTGACCGATGACGCTCAGGCGGATCGCTGCGGATGCAAGATTGGTGATGAAGGCGAGGCCGAAGGCGTCGAGAACGTCAACCAGAGGGATCGCGTGGCGGGCAGCGGCGTAACCGACCGCAACCGGGTATGGCGCGACCAGATCTGCCCCGACGTTTTCCCATGTGGCGCCTTCGTAGGGCCATGCGGTCTCGATCTGGGCAAGGAAAGACATGCCCTGCTGCGTCGCTTCCAGTTCGCGCTCGCGGGAGGGCTGCATGGCGGCGGCGATGGCGGTGGCCGAGCGAAGGGTGGCCCAGTCCTGCCGCGTCGTGGCTTGCCACGTAGCCGTGACGAGCACGAGATCATTGGATAGGGATCCCACCTCTATGAGATCGACGAGCCAGGCTTCGAGAGTTTCGCGATCGGTTACCCAGGTGTTCTCGACGGCCTTTTCGAGGCCATGACTGTAGGCGAATGCGCCGGTCGGGAAGGACGGCGACAGCGAGACCTTGAGCAACGACTGCGCGCGGCGCTCGGCGACGGATGCGCCGCGCTTCTCATCTCTGACCGGGCGACGATCCGACATGGGTGTGCTCAATCCGGGCGCCAGACTTTGGTCAGGGACTGTGATGCCGGCGTGGCGCGCTGCTCTGAATGGGAATGTGATTGCGTGTGTCCGGCGTGGTCGTGATGGTGGCTGCGTCCGTGCTGATCGTCGTGGTGATGATGCGCACCATGGCCGTGATGATGGGATTCGACCAGCGGGCCTTTTCCGCCGTAAGCGCCGCCCTCGGGCTCGAAGGGGCGAACGACGCGATGGACATGGCCGCCGAGGCCGGCGATCATTTCAGCCAGGACGTGATCGGGCTGGATGTAAAGTGCGTGCGGCGTTACCTCGCAGGGCGTGTGGCGGTTGCCGATGTGCCAGGCGATGCGGGCGAGTTCGGCGGCGTCGTGGGCGTGGACCTCGAAGAGGTCTTCGGCGGCGGCACGGACGACGATGATTTTCCCGTCGTCGAGTTCGAGACCGTCGCCGTCGGCGAGATAGGTGGCTTCGGGCAGATCAAGCAGGAAATCCATGCCGTTGTCGGTCTGAAGCGCAACGCGGCGCCTGAAGCGGGATGCGCGGTCGAGGGTGATCGACGCCACGACTGCGGCCGGTGCGACCTGATTTCCGGAAACATGGCGAAGTGCTCGTTTCATGGCGCTTCCTAAAACATGAAATAGCGTTGTGCCATGGGTAGAGTTTTGGCGGGTTCGCAGACGAGCAGTTCGCCGTCGGCGCGGACTTCGTAAGTCTCGGGATCGACTTCGATCTTTGGGGTGGCGTCGTTCATGATCATTTTCTTTTTCGAGATGCCGCCTCGAACATTTGAAACCGCGACTGTGTCTTTCTGCAATCCTAGCTTCTTCGCGCCCTTGCCGGCGATGAAGGCCGCGGATGTGAACGTGAGGCATGTGCGGTGAAGGGCGCTGCCTAAAGCGCCGAACATCGGACGGTAGTGCACGGGTTGTGGTGTGGGGATCGAGGCGTTGGGATCGCCCATGGGTGCTGCGACGATCATGCCGCCCTTGATGATGCAATCGGGTTTGACGCCGAAGAAGGCGGGTGACCACACCACGAGATCGGCGAGTTTGCCTTTCTCGATGGATCCGATGTGCTTCGAGACGCCATGGGCGATGGCCGGGTTGATGGTGTATTTGGCGATGTAGCGGCGGGCGCGGAAATTGTCGTTGCCCTTGCCCTTGTCCTCGGGGAGGGCGCCGCGCTGGACTTTCATCTTGTGGGCGGTCTGCCACGTCCGGATGATGACTTCGCCGATGCGGCCCATGGCTTGGCTGTCGGAACTCATCATGGAGAGGGCGCCGATGTCGTGCAGGATGTCTTCGGCGGCGATCGTTTCCTTGCGGATGCGGCTTTCGGCAAAGGCAATATCCTCGGGGATCTTCGAGGAGAGATGGTGACACACCATCAGCATGTCGAGGTGTTCGTCGATGGTGTTGACGGTGAAGGGGCGCGTCGGGTTGGTCGAGGACGGGAGCACGTTCGGGAGGCCGGCGACGCGAATGATGTCGGGGGCGTGGCCACCGCCAGCGCCTTCGGTGTGGAAGGCGTGAATGGTGCGGCCCTTGAAGGCCTTGATGGTGTCTTCCACGAATCCGGATTCGTTCAGCGTATCGGTGTGGATCATGACCTGGACGTCGTGGTCGTCGGCCACGGTGAGGCAGTTGTCGATAGCGGCGGGGGTGGTACCCCAGTCTTCGTGGAGTTTCATGGCGCACGCGCCAGCCTCGATCATTTCGACGAGGGGGGCGGGGAGCGACGCATTGCCCTTGGCGGCGATGCCGAAATTCATGGGAAGGGCATCGACGGCACGTAGCATCATGGATATGTGCCAGGGGCCGGGCGTGCAGGTGGTTGCGAACGTACCGTGGGAGGGGCCAGTGCCGCCGCCGAGAAGTGTCGTCACTCCGGACATCAGCGCGTCGTCGAACTGTTGCGGGCAGATGAGATGGATGTGGCTGTCAAAGCCTCCGGCGGTGACGATCTTGCCTTCGCCGGCAATGACGTCGGTGCCGGGGCCGACGATAATGTCCACGTTCGGCTGGATGTCGGGATTGCCGGCCTTGCCGATTCTTGAGATGCGGCCGCCGACGATGCCGATGTCAGCCTTGACGATGCCCCAGTGGTCGAGGATCAGCGCGTTGGTGATGACGGTGTCGACGGCGCCCCTGGCGTTCGTCACTTGGCTCTGGCCCATGCCGTCGCGGATGACCTTGCCGCCGCCGAATTTCACTTCCTCGCCATAGGTGGTGAAGTCTTTTTCGACCTCGATGACGAGATCGGTATCGGCGAGGCGGACGCGATCGCCGGTCGTCGGGCCGTACATGCCGGCGTAGGCAGCGCGCGTTATCTTGACGGACATGATGCGGTTTCCTGTCGCCGTTACTTGAGTTTGCCCATGACATCCTGACGGAAGCCATAGATGACGCGCTTGCCTGCGAGCGCGACGAGCGTCACTTCGCGCGTCTGGCCGGGCTCGAAGCGGACGGCAGTGCCGGCGGCGATGTCGAGACGGAAGCCGCGCGCCTTCTTGCGGTCAAACTTCAGGGCCGGATTGGTTTCGAAAAAATGATAATGGCTGCCGACCTGGATTGGCCGGTCGCCGGTATTGGTGACGTCGAGCCGCACGGTCGTGCGGCCGGCGTTGAGTTCGATATCGCCCTTGGGCGTGATGATTTCTCCGGGGATCATGGCGGCAGTCCGATCGGGTGTTGTGTTCAGCGGGCGGCAAGTGCGACGCCGACGGCGATGGGGACGAGGCCGAGCGCGCGTGCGGCGAGCGGCGCCGGTGTGCGGCTCACGATCCATGCGAGCGCGATGCCGGAAACATGGAGAAGGGCGGTCGCGACACTGAATCCGGCCATGTAGCCGATGCCGCCACCGGCCGGCGCTTCTGCGCCGTGGGCGTAGCCATGCGCGATGGCGAAGAGAGCGATTGCGCCTCCACCGAGCAGGGTGGGCGCGGCGATCCTGAAGAGGATCGCAAGGCCGACTGCGACGAGCGAGGCAAGGATGAGCGCTTCGATGGCGGGTATCTCGATCCCGTAGGCTGCGACGCCAGCTCCAGCGATCATTGCGCCGACGAATACGGCCGGCATCAGCCAGACGCGCCCCGCCCGCGTGAGATGCGACCAGACACCGACCGCGACCATTGCCGTAAGGTGGTCGAGGCCGAGGAATGGATGCAAGAGTCCGGCAAGAAAGTTGGCCTGTTCAGGGTGGCCCGTGTGTGCGAATGCGGCGGATGGCAGCAGCGCGGCGATCGCGACGAAAAGCAGTCGTGTCATGAGGCGAGGTCCTGGTGGCGGTTAGCGGATAGGGTTATGGACGGTTACGAGTTTCGTGCCGTCGGGAAAGGTGGCTTCGACTTGTACGTCGTGAATCATTTCGGCGATTCCGGGCATCACCTGTGCCTTCGTCACAACGCTTGCGCCGTCACGCATGAGTTGGGCGACGGAACGGCCGTCGCGTGCGCCTTCGACGACGAAATCGGTGATGAGCGCGATTGCTTCGGGATGATTGAGCTTGACGCCGCGCTCCAAGCGCTTGCGGGCGACTATGGCGGCCATGGCCACCAGAAGCTTGTCCTTTTCGCGGGGTGTCAGATTCATGATGCGGCGGTCTCGATGGTCTGGGTGGTGAAGGGTCGGCGTGACAGAAGGTACGCCGAGATGCGTGACAAGGTTCGTTCGACGTGCTCGAGCCGGGTGCCGACCGAGCGCACGATGAGCAATCCTGCACGGACGCCAGCCGCGGACAGGCTTCCGCCTTCGGCCAGGAGGTCGCGCACGCCGTCGACATGATCTTCCGCATCGGGGCTGGCGAAAATCAGCGTGGCTGCAATGTGAGCGCCGGCCAGGGTCGCGCGACGGTCGAGAATCGCACCGATGTCGCCTTCGAGCTTTGTAAGTTCAGCGTGCACCAGATCGCCGTCGCGCCGGATGTACCAGCGATCCCGGAGTGCGCCCTGGCCCATTAGCTCACCGTTGTCGCGGCGGCCGAAGCAAAGGGCCTCGGCGACCAGGACGGTCGCGGTCCGGTCGAGTTCGATGTCGTAGCGACGGTCGAGCCGTGAGCCGGAGAAGATGATCGTGGGCTGTGGAGCCCAGACGAGGGTCGCGGCATCGATAGCCCTGATGTGCGCCTCGACACGAGTGGTTGCGCCGAGGCTGCGGTAGATGCGTTCCGCGGTCGCGGTGCCGATGCGGAGGTGGGCGGTAGCAGTGGCGGTTACGGAGAGGGCAATGTGATCGCCTCCGGCGACGCCGCCACCGGTGTTGACGATGGCGGCCTGCAGCCATGGTGCTGCGGTCGTCGGAAATTTGCAGCGGTAGCCGCCGCTTTCCTCCAGCGAAGCGATACGGGTGCCGGATGCATCGCCGAAGGTCGACAGGCGAACGACCCCACGCGCGCGAATGCCTGCGAGAGGGTCGCACTCTGGCTGCGACACTGCGGGACGATCAGACGGAGAGGCGATTGCGAACATCCTGCTCCACCATGCTGGCGCGGGTGCCGGAAAGCACAACCCGTCCGCGGTCCATGACCGCGAAACGGTCGGCGAGGTCGCGGGCGAATTCGAAGTACTGCTCGACCAGCACGATGGCCATCTCCCTGCGCTGGCGCAAGTAGTCTATCGCACGGCCGATATCCTTGATGATGGATGGCTGGATGCCTTCGGTGGGCTCGTCGAGGACGAGGAGCTTTGGCTTCGTGACGAGGGCGCGGGCGATGGCGAGCTGCTGTTGCTGGCCGCCGGAGAGGTCGCCGCCGCGACGGTGCAGCATCGAGCCAAGCACGGGGAAGAGTTCGAAGAGTTCGTCGGAGAGGCGCCGGTTGGCACGGGGCAGGCAGGCAAAGCCGGTTTCGAGGTTTTCCCTGACGGTCATAAGAGGGAAGATCTCGCGTCCCTGAGGGACGATCGCGATGCCGAGGCGAGCGCGTTCATATGGCGCGAGTGTGCCGACATCCTTGTCATTCCAGGTGATCGAGCCGTTGCGGACCGGCTGTTGGCCGACGATGGCGCGGATCAGGCTCGTCTTTCCGACGCCGTTGCGGCCGAGGACGGTTGTGACCTCGCCGATTTGGGCTTCGAGGGATACGCCGCGAAGGGCCTGGGCGGCGCCGTAGAAGAGATCGATGTTGTCGACTTTCAGCATGCAAGGGCTTTCGATGTTCGGGCCGATCTCATCGACCGAGATAGACTTCAATGACGCGGCGGTCGGATGCGACGGCGTCGATCGACCCTTCGGCGAGGACGCTGCCTTCGTGGAGGCAAGTGACCTTGACGCCGAGGGCGCGGACGAAGTGCATGTCATGCTCGACGACGATGATGGAATGATCGCGGGAGATACGTTTCAAGAGTTCGGCGGTAACTTCGGTTTCGGCATCCGTCATGCCGGCGACGGGTTCGTCGACGAGAAGTAGCTTCGGGTCCTGGGCGAGGAGCATGCCGATTTCCAGCCATTGCTTCTGGCCGTGGCTCAGGGAGCCGGCCTGCCGGTCGGCGAGATCGGCGAGGCGGACGGTGTCGAGGGCCGCTTCGATGCGTGACTTTTCGATGCGGCTCCGGGCGCCCCAGATGGCGGACAGCGTATCGCGCGGTCCGGCGAGGGCGAGCATGATGTTGTCTTCGACGGTGTGGTTCTCAAAGACTGTCGGCTTCTGGAACTTCCGGCCGATGCCGAGGTTGGCGATGGTGGCTTCATCGAGCCGCGTCAGGTCGATCTTGCCGGCGTCGAACAGGACCTTGCCGCTGTCGGGACGCGTCTTGCCGGTGACGATGTCCATCATCGTCGTCTTGCCGGCCCCGTTCGGGCCGATGATGGCGCGCATTTCACCGGGCCTGATGTAGAGCGACAGGTCGTTGATGGCCTTGAAGCCGTCGAACGCGACGTTGACGCCGTCAAGATAGAGCAGGGCGCCGGTTACAGGCAGGCGGCTCTCGAGGGGAACTTCTTCGACTGGATTGAGCGTGTCGTCGAGGATCATGCTTTTGCTTCCGTCGGTGCCGGGGTCTCGAATGCGTCGTCCGACATGCGGGCCTTGCGTTCGCTCGTGCGTCGCTCATGCCAGTCCTGAAGCGTACCGACGATCCCCTTCGGCAGTGCCAATGTTACGAATATGAAAAGAGCGCCGAGGGCGAACAGCCAATAGGGCGCGAGGAAGCCGGTGGTGAAGGTGGTCTTGAGGAAGTTGACGACGAGTGCCCCGAGGGCAGCGCCGGTCAAGGTGCCGCGTCCGCCGACGGCGACCCAGATGACGGCCTCGATCGAGTTGGCCGGCGAGAACTCAGAGGGATTGATGATGCCGACCTGGGGTACGTAGAGGGCACCGGCAAGTCCGGCCATGCATGCCGAGAGTGTGAAGACGAAGATCTTGTAGTTCTCCACCTTGTAGCCGAGGAAGCGCGTGCGGCTTTCGGCGTCGCGGATGGAAATGAGGATCTTGCCGAACGTGGAGGTGACCAGCAGTCGACAGACGACATACGTCGCGAGCAGGAGAAGGGACGTGAGGACGAACAGAACGATGCGCGTGCCATCTGCCTGGACGCTGTAGCCGAGGATGTCCTTGAAGTCGGTCAGGCCGTTGTTGCCGCCGAAGCCCATGTCGTTGCGGAA
>DAOMWV010000027.1:0-21529 GCA_035436725.1 Hyphomicrobiaceae bacterium | reverse complement strand
AGAATGACGTCGCGCGTTGCGACCTTGCGTCTCCACCAACCCAACGTCCCGGGAGGACCTCATGGCCCCGCTCGACATGAAGCCGAACGAGCTCGAGCCCTATTGGATGCCGTTCACGCCGAACCGGGCATTCAAGAAGCGCCCGCGCCTGTTCTCCGGCGCCAAGGACATGCACTTCATCGCGCCGGACGGCCGCAAGCTGATCGACGCCACCGCGGGCCTCTTCTGCGTCAACGCCGGTCACACCCGCGAGCCGATCGTCAAGGCGATCCAGCAGGCCGCCGCGACGCTCGATTACGCGCCGCCCTTCCAATACGGCCACCCGCAGCAGTTCCAGCTCTCCTCCCAGCTCGCGCTGATGGCACCGGGCGACCTCGACTACGTGCTCTATGCCAACTCCGGCTCCGAGGCGGTCGACACGGCGCTCAAGGTGGCTCTCGCTTACCATCGCAACCGCGGCGAGGCCTCGCGCACCCGCTTCATCGGTCGTGAGCGCGGCTATCACGGCGTCGGCTTCGGCGGCATCTCGGTCGGCGGCATGGTCAACAACCGCAAGGCGTTCGGCAACATGCTGGTCGGCGTCGATCACCTGCCCACGACCTACAACAAGGCGAAGCAGGCGTTCACGAAGGGCGAGCCCGAGTGGGGCATGGAGACGCTCGACGAGCTGACGCGGCTCATCGGCCTGCACGACGCCTCGACGATCGCGGCCGTCATCATCGAGCCGGTCGCAGGCTCGACGGGCTGCATTCCGCCGCCGAAGGGCTATATCAAGAAGCTGCGCGAAATCACCGAAAAGCACGGCATCCTGCTGATCCTCGACGAAGTCATCACCGGCTTCGGCCGTCTCGGCCACGCGTTCGCCGCCGAGCGCTACGGCGTGGTGCCGGACATGATCACCTTCGCGAAGGGCATCACGAACGGCGCGGTGCCGATGTCGGGCGTGATGGTGCGCAAGGGCGTCTATGAAACGCACATGAGCGGACCGGAATATCTCGTCGAGCTGTTCCACGGCTATACGTATTCGGGACATCCGCTCGCGGCTGCCGCCGGTCTCGCGACGCTCGAAGTCTACAAGGAAGAGGGGCTGTTCGAGCGTGCCCAGAAGCTCGAACCTCTCTTCGCCGACGCGATGATGAGCCTCAAGGACTGCCCGCACGTCGCGGACATCCGTCCGATCGGTCTCATGTGCGGCATCGACCTCGATCCGATCCCGGGCAAGCCGGGCTTGCGCGGCTACAACGCCATCGAGAGCATGTATCACGAGCACGATCTCTACGTGCGCGTGACGGGTGACACGCTGATCTCGTCGCCGCCGCTGATCGTGTCGGAAGCGCAGATCGCCGAGATCACCGACAAGATGCGGACGGTGCTGAAGGCGGTTGCGTAAGCCGCTCGCGAAGTGACAAAATCTGGCCGCGCGGGGGCGTTCTCCGCGCGGTTTCTTTTGGGGTGGGTGCATGAAGATCGGTGTCGCGGGTGTCGGCAAGATGGGGGCTGCGATTGCGGCTCGATTGAAGGAAGTCGGACACGACGTCGCGGTCTGGAACCGGACGTCGGCGAAGGCGGAAGTGCTCGGCGCGCAGGGTTTAGAGGTCTGCAAGACCGCACGCGAACTCGCCACGCGATCCGATGTCGTCGTGACGATCGTCACGAACGCAGAGGCGCAAGCTGCGATCTACGGAGGGGCGGACGGGCTCGTGGCTGGCGGGGCGGCTCAGAAGACGTTTCTCGACATGAGTACGGTGCGGCCGGATGAAATGCGCGCTGTCGCTGCGATGGTGCGCACAGCCGGTGCTGCATTCGTCGAGTGTCCGGTCGGCGGGACGGTCGGCCCGGCGCGACAGGGCAAGCTGCTGGGGCTCGCGGGCGGGACGGCAGATGATTTCGCGCGCGTGAAGCCACTGCTCGACCAGATGTGCCGGCGCGTCGAGCACCTCGGTGACGTCGGTGCGGGTTCGGCGGTGAAGCTCGCGATCAATCTACCGCTCGTCGTGGCCTATCAGGCGCTTGGCGAAGCCTATGTGCTCTGTCGTGATCTCGGGCTCGATGCGACGGTGCTTTTCGACCTGTTCGCGGATACGTCTGGTGCACCGACGATGCTGAAATTGCGTGGCGGCACGATCGCCGAGGGTATTGCGCAAGGGAAATTCGCGCCTCCCGCATTCGACGTGGACAGCATCCGCAAGGATCTCAGGACGATGATCGCCGAGGCACAAAGCATGGGTGCGCGGTTGCCGGTTGCGGAGGAGACTTTGCGGGTCTTCGATCAGGCGGCTGCCGATGGCTGGGGCGGACGTGACGGCGCGTCGCTGCCGGCGTATTGGGTTCAGAACGCGACGGGGTAGTTCAGGCGGCATAGCCGGCCGCGTGAGATGAAGACTACCGCCCCTTGCGCGTGCCGCGGCCGGTCTGAATGCCATTGGTTTCGTCGAAGAGTTCGACGAGCTTGTCGGTCATGGCGCCAGCGAGTTCGGAGGGATCGGTGATGGTGACGGCACGCTTGTAATAACGCGTGACGTCATGACCGATGCCGATGGCGATCAGTTCGATCGGCGAGCGATTCTCGATTTCGTCGATGACCTGGCGGAGATGCATCTCGAGGTAGGAGCCGGAATTGACGCTGAGCGTCGAGTCGTCGACCGGCGCGCCGTCCGAGATCATCATCAGGATGCGGCGGTGTTCGGAGCGGCCGAGCAGGCGCTTGTGCGCCCAGGCGAGCGCTTCGCCGTCGATGTTCTCCTTGAGCAAGCCTTCGCGCATCATGAGCGCGAGCGAGCGCTTGGCGCGGCGCATCGGCGCGTCGGCGCTCTTATAGACGATGTGCCGGAGATCGTTGAGGCGGCCGGGGTTCGACGGCTTGCCGGCGGCGAGCCAGGCTTCGCGCGCCTGTCCGCCCTTCCAGGCCTTCGTCGTGAAGCCGAGGATCTCGACCTTCACGCCGCAACGTTCGAGCGTGCGGGCGAGAATGTCGGCACAGCAGGCGGCGACCATGATGGGGCGGCCGCGCATCGAACCGGAGTTGTCGATCAGCAGCGTGACGACGGTGTCCTTGAAGTCGGTATCGCGCTCGCGCTTGAAGGTCAGCGCGGACATGGGGTCCATGATGATGCGCGGCAGGCGTGCGGTGTCGAGCGTGCCTTCCTCGAGATCGAAGTCCCAGGAGCGGTTCTGCTGCGCGAGCAACTTGCGCTGTAGCTTGTTGGCGAGGCGGGCAACGGCGCTCGACAGGTTCTTCAGTTCCTTGTCGAGGAACGTGCGGAGACGCTCGAGTTCGTCGGGGGTGGAAAGATCCTCGGCCTCGATTTCTTCGTCGTTGACCTTCGAGAAAACCTTGTAGCCAAAGGCTTCGGGGTTATCGAGGACGTTGTGGTTCGGCCGGTAAGGCTCCGGCGTTTCCGCCATTTCCTCGCCGTCCTCCTCGCCGTCGTGCATGTCGGTGTCGGAGGCTTCGGCGCTCTCGGACTCCTCGCCGTCTTCGCCCTCGGACTCGCTTTCCTGGGCCTGGGCTTCCTGGGCTTCGGAGCCTTCCTGCTGTTCCTGCTGCTCGCTGTCGCCGCCGTCACCCTGGTCCTGTTCCTTGTCGTCGCCGTCGTCGGGCTGGCCTTCGGCGGCGGTCTCGGTGAGTTCGAGATCCTTGAGGAGGTCTTTGGCGAGGCGACCGAACTTGTGCTGGTCGAAGTTGGCGGCTTCGAGTTTTTTCAGGGTGTCCGCACCCTTCTCCTCGATGAAGGGGCGCCAGAGATCGACCATCTTCTGCGCCGACTGCGGCGGGGCGAGCCCCGTCAGGCGCTCACGCAGGATCAGCGCCACCGCATCTTCGAGCGGCGCATCGGCACGGTCTGAAATTTCCTCGTAGCGGCCGTGGCCGTACTGGTCGTCGAGCTTGGCCGAGAGGTTCTTGGCCATGCCGGGCATGCGGTTGGCGCCGATGCTTTCGATGCGGCAGCGCTCGATGGCTTCGAAGACGTTGCGCGCGGGCCCGGACGCGGGGGCGAGGCGGCGATGCATCTTCTTGTCGTGGACGGCGGCGGTCAGCGACAGGCTGTCGGACCAGCCACGCAGAACGGCGATCTCTTTCGCAGTTGGTTGGCGCGAGGGCTCGGGGAGCGAAAGCTCCTTGCCGTCGAGTTCCGGCTTGCCGGGGCCGTAGCTGACGTGCAGGTCCTTGTCGCCGGCGATGGCGCGCGAGGTCAGCCCCAGCACGCGCTTCAGCGGCTCGGCGGGGCTTTCTTTCTTGCTGGATGCTGGCGGGGCCATGTCCTCAGCTCACGCGGTATGGTACAGCCTGCGTCAGCTCAGTGCGACGTTGGCGGCGCTTTCGGGCAGTTCCTCGCCGAAGCAGCGCTGGTAGAACTCGGCGACAAGGGGCCGCTCGAGTTCGTCGCACTTGTTGAGGAAGGTGAGGCGGAAAGCGAAGCCTACATTGCCGAAGATCTCGGCGTTCTCGGCCCACGTCATTACCGTGCGCGGGCTCATCACGGTCGACAGATCGCCGTTGATGAATGCCGAGCGCGTCAGGTCGGCGACGCGGACCATGTTCGAGACGATCTTCTTCTTGTCGTTCGACTTGGCCCAATGCTTGACCTTCGAGAGGACGATGTTGGCTTCGTCGTCGTGCGGCAGATAGTTGAGCGTCGAAACGATGGACCAGCGGTCCATCTGCGCCTGGTTGATCTGCTGGGTGCCGTGATAGAGGCCGGTGGTGTCGCCAAGGCCGATGGTGTTCGCGGTGGCAAAGAGCCGGAAGGCGGGGTGAGGGCGGATGACGCGGCTCTGGTCGAGGAGCGTCAGTCGGCCCGAGCTTTCCAGCACGCGCTGGATGACGAACATCACGTCGGGACGGCCGGCGTCGTATTCGTCGAAGACGAGTGCGACGTTGTGCTGGTAGGCCCAGGGAAGGATGCCGTCACGGAATTCGGTGACCTGCTTTCCGTCCTTGACGACGATCGCGTCCTTGCCGATCAGGTCGATGCGGGAGACGTGGCTGTCGAGGTTGATGCGGACGCAGGGCCAATTGAGGCGGGCGGCGACCTGCTCGATGTGCGACGATTTGCCGGTGCCGTGGTAGCCCTGAATGATAACGCGGCGGTTGTGCTTGAAGCCCGCGAGGATGGCGAGCGTCACGTCGCGATTGAACAGGTAGTCGGGATCGAAGTCCGGAACGTAATCGTTGCGGTCCTTGTAGCCCGGTACTTCGAGGTCGGTGTCGATGCCGAAGACCTTGCGCACCGAGATGGTCGTGTCGGGCAGGCCGGGGACTTTAGATTCCGGGGCAGTCTGGGCAGTCGCGCGCATCGTCTGTCTCTCAAAACCCATCGGTCTATAGAAATTCGGTACATGGCGTAACGTCCGGTACGCCACGGCGCGCCGAAAGGACACAGAGGTCGGTTGGCTCGAACCCCGGTCAGCCGGGCCGAACTCAGACGAGACCGGCCTGTTTCAGATAGTTATAGGCTTGGATGATTTCGCGCAACGTGTCTTCGGAGCGCTTGTCGCCGCCGTTTGCATCGGGATGATGCAGTTTAACCAGTGCCTTGAACTTGGCCTTTATCTCGTCGGATGTCGCGTTTTCGCCCAAGTGCAGCGTTTCGAGGGACTTGCGCTCGATCGGTTTGACGTAACGGCGGGGTGCCTCGTCGGCGCTGGCCTGCCGCTTTGCGCGCCACGCAAAGAAGCCATGCGGATCGTTGACTTTGCGACCCTCGAAGGTTCCGGCCTCCGAGAATTTCTTGCCGGCAGACGTGCCCGGGCTGCCGGTGGTCGCACCGGTCTTCCAGGTCGGCCGGTGGCCCGTGATCGCGTCCTTCTGGAAGCTCGCTACTTCGGCGTCGGACATGCCCTGGAAGTAGTTGTAATTGGCGTTGTACTCTTTGATGTGGTCCGGACAGAAAAGGTAGTATTTGCCCTCCTGGCCGCGGCCGCGTGGCGCCTTGTGCAGGCCCTTGCCGGTGCAGCCCTTCCAGGCGCACACGGGCGTCGTTTCCGCCTTCGGCTTGCCGGCCTGCGTCCTGGTGACCCGGATCTGGTCGAAATATTTGCTGTCGAGCTTCATGGTTGCAGCAGTATCGTAACCGCAGAGACGTTTAACAAGGTCTTGACACGCTGTTGAAACGGGAGCGTTGCAAGCGCGCAAGACGGGGCCGTCGTTCAGCCGGTCCTCATGGAGCAAAGCACATGGGTATGCAAGACCGGATTCGTGAGATCCTCATGGTCACGTTCGAGCCGATGCGGCTCGACGTCATCAACGAGAGCGAGCAGCATGCAGGGCACAGGAGCTCGCCGGGCACCGGGGAGAGCCATTTCCGCGTTCTGATCGTTTCGGAGAAGTTCCGGGGTGTCAGTCGCGTCGGGCGGCATCGCATGATCAACGAGGCACTCGGCCCGATCGTCGGCAAGGAAGTGCACGCATTGGCCGTTTCGGCAAAGGCGCCCGAGGAGACGTCAGTATAGCCGGCCGCCGAAAATCTGTCTGACAACGGCATGTCAAATCACAGACGTCATTCATCCACATTTTCGTTCCGGATGTCGGCAACGATAAATTTGTTACAGCCGCACATCCCTCGCCCCACTAGAACAACCGCACGAGATCGGCCGGTCGAGTTGTGCGTTCCCGGTTATCGCGTTTTCCGTGTTCTGTTGCGTCGCTTTGCGTTCCTGGTCGCGCTTCGTCAGTGTGCGCCGGATAAGTGTTTTGTCTTAGTGGCGTGTGATCTCTCGTTCGAATCGCAGCACTCGCTGCCGGGCGATCACTGTGAAACAGTAGGTGTTTGTTGCTCATTCGGTTTGGCATCAGCGAGTTCGTTGCGACAGGGCGCTTGCGTGCGCTCGCCGTCGCCGCCGCGTCCGCCGTAATGTTGATCGGGTGTAGCGATGCTCGCGTTCCCGACAATGGCGTGAAGCCCCTATACGATCTCGAAAAAACGTCCACTCAGACGCGCCGCTCAGTGTGGGCCGCACGTGAAGATACGCGCCTGGTTGCCACGGATGGCAAATGCGCACCGGCGGGTACCGCGCAATTCATCCTTCCCCCGTCGGGTGGCCGCAAGCGGCCAAGACACACCGATCTCACGATGCGTTATTCGCCGGGTGATCGGCTCAATATCTTCATTCCGGGATCGGCTGAATTCTCAGGCGACTATGCCGTCAACGCGGACGGCCGCGTCATTCTGCCGTTCGCCGGTGAAGTTCAGGCGGTTGGTCTGTCCAATGCAGAACTGTCGAAACGGATCGAGGCGGCGCTCGTGAAAGCGGGTGTCTTCAAGTCCGACAAGTTCCTGATTTCGGTCCGCCCGGTGCTTTATGCGCCGATCAACGTGACCGTTTCGGGCGCGGTGTTCCTGCCTGGTCGTTTCATCATCAACAACATCGCGCCGGCCGACAAAGGTGACAAGGCACTCGTGAAGTACGGCGACAGCCCGGTCGACCGGTTCATCGCGGCCGCCCTCAGGGCCGGCGGTGGCGTGCGTCCCGATGCCGATCTCAGCCGGATCACGCTCAAGCGCGGTGGCAAGAGCTACGTGCTGAACTGGCAAGGTGCGATCACGGGCGCTGCTGTCGACGACGTGCCGCTGCTCGAGGGCGATCACATCTACGTGCCGGAAGCGCCGTGCTTCCAGTCGGCACTGGTGCGGCCGTCGCAGATCACGCCGCCGGGCGTTCGCGTCTTCATCTCGAACGTGTCGCAGCCGGCAGCGGCGCAGCTCACCGCCACCAACACGGCCGGCATACCCTACGGAACACGACTGCTGGCGGGGCTCGTGGCGGCCAACTGCGTCGGTGGCAGCCGGTCGACGAATGCGGGACGCGTCGCGGTTCTCATCAGCCGCAATCCGAAGACTGGCGAGACGGAGGTCATCCAGCGCTCGGTCGAGGATCTCGTGCTCAATCCGGATCGGGACACGGTCAATCCGTATCTGATGCCGGACGATTCGATCGCGTGCTACGACAGTGCCGTCGTCGATGCCCGTGAGGTCGCGTTGACCATCCAGAGCTTCATCAATCCGGTCGAGACGGTCCGCAAGGCGCGCTCGTATTGAGCTTGGCGCGGAGTTACGCTTCCGACGGGCGCGGTGTCGTGATGCGCTGGCGGCGGACGCGGGCGGCTTCCCGGGCGGCGTGGACCAGGAAGACGGCGTTGCCGACGAGGTAGCGCCTGGCGAGGCGACGCGGCTCCAGCATGAGCCGCCACATCCATTCGAGGCCGATCGAGCGCAGCCAGAAGGGCGCGCGACTGACGCGGCCGGCGAAATAATCGAAGAGGCCACCGACGCCGATGGCTACGGATGGCGTGAGCCGATGGTGGTTCGCCGCGATCCAGGTGTCCTGGAGGGGCACGCCCAGTCCGACCAGCACGATCGAGGCGCCGCTGGCGTTGACTTT
Organism: Hyphomicrobiaceae bacterium; assembly: GCA_035436725.1. Taxonomy (GTDB): domain Bacteria; phylum Pseudomonadota; class Alphaproteobacteria; order Rhizobiales; family Hyphomicrobiaceae; genus JABFRJ01. Next base: position 13,147 of record DAOMWV010000027.1, on the reverse strand, counting down.
ATCGATGACAGATTGCTCGTCGTCGTCGTGACGCCTGAAGTGGCCGTGATGGGTGCCCGCAATGGCGCCGCCGAGGCCGAACTGCGCGAGTTTGGCAGCTGCGGCTTCGGCGACGCCGGGGGCGCCGCCCAGCAGGAAGACCTTTTCGCCGGCTTCGTTGGCCATGGCGGCGAGAAGGGGGAAGAGGTCGGTGCCGTTGACGTTGTCGGCGAGCGGGGTGCCGGCGAGGCGGGCGGCGATGGCGAGCCCGGAGCCGTCGGCGAGGATCGTGTCCGCTGCGGCGACTGTGGCGGCATAGTCCTGGCGGGCCGCCATTTCGTTGACGACGTGCGCGTTGACGAAGACGGCGCGCGTACGGCGGCGCTGGCGTGCCGCGTCGAGTAGGTTCGCGGTGGCGCGATCGAGAGGCAGATTGGAAATGCGCACGCCGAAAAGATCGATCGCCGGACGGGTCTCGGCGGTCGATGCGTCCCAGAGCGCGCGCGAGCGGCGTGCGGCACGGGCCAGCCGCAGATCGGCCGAGGTGAGTTGCGACTGGGGTGTCACGGGTGGTCCTACTGGAAAAGCGAGCCACAGTGCCACGGGATTGGCGAACAAAACGTTGCGGTGGCCGGTAAACGATCTGTTAAGGCGGGAACGACGGATCCGGGGTGGAAAAATCCTGCCCGGCCGGCGCCGGCCTTCACACAAACTTGGTGATCGGGACGTTACTCTCGGGGCAGTCGTTCCCGGAGTTCTGTCGTGGTTTCTGGTCCAGCACCTGTCGTTTCCGTCGTCGTACCCTGTTTCAATGCAGCGGCGACGATCGATGCCACGCTGTCCAGTGTCGTACGGCAGACTTTGGGCGGCATCGAAATCGTCTGTGTCGACGACGGTTCGACCGATGCAACCCGCGCCATTCTCGAGGCGAGAGCAGCGACGGATGCCCGGTTCCGCGTGGTCAGCCAGCCCAATGGTGGTGTCGCCGCGGCGCGCAATGCCGGGGTCGCGGCCAGCCGCGGGCGCTACATCGCCTTTCTCGATGCGGACGATCTCTGGGAGCCGACGCATGTCGAAGCGGCCCTCCGGCACTTCTCCGAGCGCGGCAACCTCGGTGTGAGCTATTGCTCCGCGCGCTTCATAGATACGGCGGGGCGCGAAACGGGCCGGGCCAATCCGAAGCTCGGTCCGCTGACGCCGCAGCATCTGCTTTCGTCGAACCCGACGACGACGTGTTCGACGCTCGTCGTGCGGCGCGACGTTTTCCGTGACGTCGGTGACTTCAGGACGGGGATGCGCCACACGGAAGACCAGGAATGGCTGTTCCGCGTTTCGCTATCAGGCTGGGCGATCGCCGGACGGCCTGACGTCAACGTCTCCTATCGCACGAGCCCGGGCGGGCTCGCGTCGGATCTCGAAGGGATGCTGGCAGGCTTCGAAACGATGATCGCGGAAGCTCGCCGGCTCGCACCTCAGCTCGTCGCGCGCAACGAAGCGGCCGCGCGCGCGCGCATGAACCTTTTCCTCGCGCGGCGTGCCGTGCGCCTCAAGCTGCCGGCGCGGATCGCGCGGCACTATTTCATCGCTGCGGTGAAGGCCTATCCGCGCGTGCTGTTGGCGGAACCGAAATCGACCATGACGACGTTCGGTGCCGCCCTCGCCCCGCGTCTCGTCCATCTCGTGCTCGATCGCACGATGCGCGCCTGAGGTTTCAGCCATGCCGAAGGTCAGCGTCGTCATCTCGCTCTACAACACCGAACGCTATATCGCCGAGACGATCGGAAGCGTGCTCGCGCAGTCGTTTGCGGATTTCGAGCTGATCGTCGTCGACGACGGCTCGACCGACCGGGGACCGGAGATCGCGCTCGGGTTTTCAGATCCGCGCGTGCGGGTGTTCAGCCAGAAGAACCGGGGGCTGGCAGGTGCGCGCAATGCCGGTATCCGCGAAGCGCGCGGCACATACGTTGCGCTCCTCGATGCGGACGATCTCTGGCATCCGCGCAAGCTCGAAGCCTGCGTGGCAAGGCTCGATGCCGATCCCTGGGCCGGGATCGTGTTCACCGCATCACGTCTCGTGGATGACGAAGGCGCCTATCTCGGCATGGAACAGCGGCCGTCGACACCGACATTCGGTGCGGCCGATGTTTTCTGTCGCAATCCCGTCGGTAACGGCTCCGCCCCCGTTCTCAGGCGCTCTGCGCTCGACGCCATTGCGTTCTGGGACGACAGGCGCGGCCGCGTCGCATGGTTCGACGAGGATTTCCGTCAGTCCGAGGATATCGAGTGCTGGACGCGGCTCGTCGCGACGACAGCATGGACGTTCGCATATGTCGACGAAGCGCTGACAGACTACCGGGTCAACTCGCAGGGTCTCAGCGCAAACACGGACAAGCAGCTCGATACGTGGCGGCGCTTCCGGGCGAAGGTCGGCAGCTATGCGCCCGGTCTCGCGTCTCGACACGGTGACAGGGCGGAGGGCTATCAACTTCGCTATCTGGCGCGCCGCGCGGTGCGTTCGGGTGACGGGCGGAAGGCGCTCGGCCTGATGCGGCAGGCGCTCGGTCTCGCGCCGCAGATCCTCAGGGAAGAACCGGCGCGCACTCTCGTCACACTCGGGGCGGCGGCCGTGACAGGGGCACTGCCGAGATCGGTTTCGGCGCGGCTCGTCGAGCGGGGCATGTCGGTGTCGTCGCGGAGGAATGCCGCGTGAGCGAGGTGGCCCCGGACAGCAGGCGCGGTGATGCGGACGACGGCCGGAAGCTGTGGCGCTTCATCGGCTGGTACGGCGCGTCCGAGATGGCGCAGCGTGTGACGCGGATCGTGACCACGATCCTGCTCGCCCGCTGGCTCACGCCTGAAGCGTTCGGTGTTGCGGCCATCGCGATCACGACGTTCGAAATCGTGCGTATCGCGGCCAATGCAGGTATCGGCCAGGCCGTCGTCCGTGCGCGGGACGAGGCGCTCGTGGCGACGCTCGAAGGGGCGCGGCGGCTCCTGCCGAAGCTTATGCTCGGGCTTGCGGTCGTCCAGTGCTTCATAGGTCTTTCTGTCGCCTGGGTGACCGGTCGGCCGGAGCTCGGGCTGATGATCGCCGTACTTGCCGGGGTGTATCTGATGATGCCGGCGGGCCTCATCGAAGCCTATCTGCTACAGCGGTCGGAGCGGCACCGTGCGATCGCCGGCGTGGCTACTGCACAAGCGGTGGCGGACAACGTGCTGACGGCGGCGCTCGCGCTTTCCGGCTTCGGCGCTTGGGCAATCGTTCTGCCGAAGGTCCTGACGACGCCGATCTGGGTTCTGGGCATGCGCTGGTCATTGACGCGGCCGGATACGCGTGGCGTCGTGCCGGTCCCGGCGCGGGATCTGCTCGCGTACTCGGTTCCGGTCGCGGGGACTGAACTCGCAGCGGCAGCACGGTTGCATCTCGACAAGGTTCTGGTCGGTGCGCTGCTCGGTGTGGAGGCGCTCGGCATCTACTACTTCGTCTTCAATGCGGGGCTCGGTCTCAGCCTGTCACTGACGACGGCACTCTCCAATTCGGTTTATCCGCATCTCGCGCGCGTCGCGGACGATGCGCGGGCGCTCCTCGAACGGCTCGACCGGGCGGTGGTGCGAACCGCGATCCCGATCGGTCTCGTGATCGGGCTGCAGGCCGCGCTGGCCGTCTATTACGTACCGCTGCTGTTCGGGCAGAAATGGGCCCACGCGGCGGTGCTGGTACAGCTGCTGACCGTTTCCGCCGTCGCCAAGCCGCTTGCCGATCTTGCTAGTCAGGCACTGCGCGCCAGCGGGCGCACGTCTTTCGATTTCGCAGTGTCGTCGATCGTTTCGGCGGTGGCGCTGGCCGGTCTCGCGGTGGGCCTCCAGGGTGGTCTGTGGGCCGGCATCGCGGCGATGTCTGTCATGACGATCCTCGCGCAGATCGTCGCGGCCCTGGTGGTGCGGCGCGTGCTCGCCGCGCAGGCGCCGGGTGGTTCCCTGGCTGTCAAGGAGGTCCTTTGACGATGCGGGTCGTTCACATCATCGACGACGCGGGATTCGGCGGCGTCGTTCGATACATCGACACATTGAAAGAAGCACTCGGTGACGCCGTGCATCACGATCGCGTTGTCGTCGACACGGGTTCGGTGCGCCTGCCGAGGCTCGACGGTGACGTCGTGGTTCTGCATGCGACGGTGGCGTGGCGGAAGGTGCCGTTCTTTCTGGCACTGCGGCTGGCGACACGCGGACGCATGCTTGTGCTCGTCGAGCACAGCTATACCGAGGCATACGAGCGGCTGAAGGTCGGCAACATCGCGCGCTTTCGCAATCTGCTCAGGTTCTGCTACGGGCGGGCCGATCGCGTCGTCGCCGTGTCCTACGGTCAGGCGGCCTGGATGCGCCGGGCGCATCTGCTGCCGGCGACGCGGCTGGTCGTCATCCCGTCGTTCACCGATGTCGCCGGTCTCAGGCAGATCGCGCTGCCGAAGGATGGTGCGCGACCGCTCAGGCTCGGCGCTTTTGGACGCTATGCGGAGCAGAAGGGCTTCGATGTGCTGATCGAGGCCATGCGGCAGGTGCCGGCGGAGGTGGCGACGCTCGAATTGCGTGGGCTCGGGCCGGACGCGGATGCGCTCAAGGCCCGTGCCGCTCAACTCGACCATGTGCGGGTTGGTGACGCCGTTGCAGACGTTCCGGCGTTCCTTTCGAGTGTCGACGTCGTTGTCGTCCCGTCGCGCTGGGAGGCGTTCGGTCAGGTCGCACTCGAAGCCCGGGCAGCCGGCCGGCCGGTTATTGCGTCGGCGGTGGACGGCCTCGTCGAGCAGATCGAAGCCGATGCCGGATTGCTGGTGGAGCCGGACGAGGCGGCCTTGCTTGCGCAGGCAATCCGGAGTTTGTCCGGTTACGATGGGCTCGAAGCGATGGCGCAGGCCGCCCGACTGAGCGCGCGCGATCATGCGGCCCGCAGCATTGCGGCATGGCACGATCTACTGGCCGGAGTCTCCGCGCACCGATCGCCGGTGCGGTTGCGGCTGCAATCGGAGGCGTCGGGCGACGCGTCCACGGATCGTGGTGATGCAACCCGGGCGGCGTGAGATGCCACCGGGCTGTCGCTTGACGGTCACAAGCGCGCGACGAGTTCAGAACAATCCCGCTTTCGGTCGATCGTAAAGGTTTGGCTAAGATATTGGGCCGCACAAATGGCATTCGTCCGGAACAGGTCCGGACGATTCGTCTCGGTTCGGTATGGCGGTCGCAACGCAACAGCGTCAGACAGTCTCGGACGGCCAGGGCAGCGATGGCGGCTCCCGGTCGGAATTTGCCGCGCGCTTCGATACGGCGTGGCCCTATATCCGCGGGGCGGTGTTGTCGGTCGTACTCGTCTGGGCGCTGGTTACGATCTACATGACGATGTCGCCCCGGCTATATGCCAGCCGGTTCACACTCAATGTGCCGGGTGCGGCCAACCAGACCAACGTTTCACTCGAAAGCCTCGGTCAGGCGACCACGACACCGACCTCGCCGTTCTCGACGACGGCACTTTCGCCGAAGGTCGTCTACAAGGAAATTGCCGACAGCGAGCAGGTTCGTTCGGCGGCTGCGGCGATACTCGGAATGACGGTCAAGGAGTTCGGCCGGCCGCGCGTCAAGCTGGTGGACGAAACGGCACTGATGCTGTTCCAGATATCGGATTCGACACCGGACGGGGCAAAGCGCAAGGCCGAGGCTCTGATCGCAGCGTTCAACGTCCAGCTCGACAACCTGCGACGCGACGAACTCGAAAAGCGCGAGGCGGCGATCCGGCGCAATCTCGAAAGCTATCAGGCCGAAGCGCGGCGCGTCCGCGATCTCCAGCAGAAGACGCACGATGCGTCGGGGTTGCACTCCCTGACACAGTATGCCGAACTCGTCTCCCAGACGACGGCTCTCAGGCGACGGATCGCGGACCTCGACGGCGAACTCGTCCGCGCGGAGCGTGAACACGGTATGTTGGCCGCCCGGCTGGGGCTGAGCCCGCAGGAGGCAGATGCCGCGCTGAAGATCGCAGGCAGTCCGCAAATCCAGAAGGCACTGGCCGAATTCAGCGAGGCGCAAAGCCTCGCCAGCAGCGAAACGCAGCGGTTCGGAGCACGACATCCGGCCCGTATCCTGGCTGAATCGCGCGTCGACGCGGCGAAGTCCGAACTCGATCGGCAACTCGCGAAGATCGGGCTCGGTGCCGGAGACGGCCTCGCGAATGTGCTGCTCGCGATGAACGGCGCGCACAGGGCCGAACTCCTGCAGATGCTGGTCCGGACCGAAGCACTGGCTTCGGGCAAGCGGCGGGAAATAGAGACATTGCGCGAGGAAGCGCAGCGCATCGACCGGGACATCGAGCGGCTGATGCCGGCTGCGGTCCAGCTCGAGCAGCTCAAGAAGGATCAGATCGTCGCCGATGCCGTCCTCAGCTCGGCGATGGCGCGCATCAATGCATCGCGGTCGGACATCTACGGCAGCTATCCCATCGTTCAGGTGGTGGCTGCTCCCGATCAGACTGACTACCTCGTTCAGCCGCGCCTTTTCTACGCCGTACTCGGCGGTGTGAGCGGATCGCTCTTCGCCTGTCTCGCCTGGATGCTCGCATGGTTGCAATTTCTCCATCGCGCGAGACGCCGGAAGAGCATCTGATCCACTGGTTCCTCGTTGGAACCTGGGGGCTCTGGTTCGTCGGCGGTCTCTATCATGCCATCCCCATCCTGGGATGGTGCCTCGTGCTGCTCGTCGTCGGGCGCTGGGCCGGCATATTCGAGGATCCGGAGCCGGTGCACGGGCCTACTCCCTGGGGTGTGCACGCCTGGGCCTTCGGCATGTTGGTGATGGCGATCGCGCTCATCGGCGGCCATCTCAACTTCGATCTCGGCCTCCCGGCGATCATCAAATCGATGTTCGGCTGGGCCAAGGGCTGGGGCCTGCTGGCGGCATTCATTTTCGTTGGCGCCGAGCTCAAGATCAAACCAGAGGTCGTCTATCGCGCGTCGAACATTCTCGCCCTGCAGACGCTGCTCATCACACCGGTGTTCTTCGTATTCGGTCTCCTCAACCTGCCGGGCGTCTGGTTCGTGTCGCCGCTGCTCTATCTCGGCGGGCCGGGGCCGCTGTTCTTCGAGGTGGGCTCGCACCTGTGGGATGCATCGTCGCTTGGCTTTCGTCTCAGATATTACGCGCCATGGGCGCCTGCTGCAGCTTTTGCGGCACACGTTGCGCTGGTGCTGGCACTCAACGACAAGGACTGGCGCTGGCGCTGGATCGGCATCGTCTCGGCAATCGTGGCCTGCGCGCTCACGCAGTCACGACTTTCTCTGGTGGCGGTGCCGATACTTCTCATCGGGTTGCCGATCCTTGCGAACATCATGTCACCCTGGCCGGCTGCGGCGCTGGCGGCAATGTCGACGTTTGCGCTGCTGTTTCTCACGCAGGTCAAGGATACGATCGACGACATGGTGCAAGCCTTCGTCGGTGCGCGCGCGGATTCAAGTCGCGTGCGCGCCGCCCTGGCACGGATGGCGTATCATCGCTGGGAGACGGACGCGCCGTGGTTCGGGCATGGAACGATCGAACGCGGGTCGCACTATGTCGAGTACATGCCGATCGGATCGCACCATACCTGGCACGGGCTGCTGTTCATCAAGGGTGGGGTTGGTTTCGTCGCGCTGGCGCTGCCATTGGTGTGGACTTTTCTCGAAATGCTTGCGAAAGCGCAGCGCGACCGGCATGCGCGCGCGGGTCTCGGGATCGTCCTGGTGCTGCTGTTCAACTCGTTCGGTGAGAACCTCGAAATTCTGGCCTATCTCGCCTGGCCCGGTCTCATCGTCATTGGAATTGCCATGAAGCGGCGGCTGATAGCGCCGCCGATCTGGGCTGCGTTCTTTCGTCAGTTCTTTTCGCCGGTCCGCGCGTGAGCGGTCAATCGCGGCGGGCGATCAGGGTGTCGGGACGAGACGCACGAGTTTCCAGTCGAGATCCTTGAAGGCCATGCCGGCCGTCACGTCGGATTTGGCCTGGTTCGCATCTCTCGCGAGGGAAACCGAGAAGCCGAGAGGTCCGTCGAACCCGAAACCCTTGATGTTGCCGAGACCGAATGATGGCGGCGTCGCCGGCGGTGCTGCGGGTGTGGCCGCCGGCTTTGCCGCCGGCGTCGGCGCCTGAGCTGGCGCACCTGCACCACCGAGACCGGGGATACCGGGAAGTCCGCCCGGAAGACCGGGAATGCCGCCGCTTCCGGCACCACCGAGCACGTTGCCGATGACGCCGCCGATGTTGTTGCCAGACGAACCGCCTGCGCCGGAAATGACGCCGCCGAGCCCGCCGCCGGCCTTCCCGACCTGCTCCATCACGATCTTCTGCACGGCTGAGGCTACTCCGGCGCCGTCACCGGCAATCCTGATCACGTTTTCCGGTGTCACCAGAGTGGCGAGAACCTGATCCACGATCCTGGACATGAGTTGCTTGCCGAGGTCACCGCCGAGCAGCTGACCGGCACCGCCCGTACCGGCGAGCTGCTGTTTCATACGGGCATCGACCTCTTTCGTGACCGCCGGACGCAGGCTCTCACGCACGGAGGGGAAATCGATCTTGCTCGCGAGTGTCGCCTGGTCCTTCGCCTGGAGCGCCGAGGCTATGCGGTATCCTGACCAGGCTGGCCAGGCTACGTAAAAGCCGATCGCGCCAAGAATGATGAGGGCGAGGAGTTTGCGCATGACGTGCCTCCGTCTGTTGCGGGCGCCGTGGCTCGCGAGCGGTCACGGCGGCGGGTAGTCGTCCCAGCGACTTATAGCGCAGCCCCGGCGCCAATGTGACTCCGAACATCAGCGTGCGGCGATTGTGGACAATACGCCCGGCGCCGGGATTGCGGCCGACGTGCGCGACCTCAAGCGCGGCCGAATCGCGTTAGATGACCACGTCGCCACCGAAATTCCAGCAACCCGGGTCACGGCCGCTCGCCGCATGTCACGTTCCGCAAGTTCCGTGCTGAAGACCGACCGGTCTGTCGCGACAGTCGGCGATGGCATGGCGCGGGCGCACGAGATCCTCGACAAGACCTTCGGGTACAAGTCGTTCCGGTCGCATCAGGAGCGGATCGTCGAGGCGCTGGTCGAAGGGCGCGACTGTCTCGTGCTGATGCCGACCGGTGGCGGGAAGTCGCTCTGTTACCAGGTGCCGTCGCTGGTCCGGCCTGGAACTGGTATCGTCGTTTCGCCGCTGATCGCGCTCATGCAGGATCAGGTCGACGCGCTGAAGGTCGCAGGCGTCCGGGCGGCGTTCCTTAATTCGACACTCGCGTGGAGCGAGGTGCAGGCGGTCGAGCGCGCGCTGGTCGCAGGCGAGCTCGATCTTCTCTATGTCGCGCCCGAGCGGCTGGTGCAGGACCGGACGCTTGCGCTCATCGATCGCGCGGAGATCGCGGTTTTTGCCATAGACGAGGCGCACTGCGTTTCGCAATGGGGGCACGATTTCCGACCGGAGTATCGACAGCTCCGCATCCTGCCGGAACGGTATCCCTCGGTTCCACGCGTAGCGCTGACGGCGACGGCGGACGAGCGTACGCGCGACGAGATCATCCAGGAGCTTCGCCTCGAGACGGCCGAACGGTTCGTCGCGTCCTTCGACCGGCCGAACATCCACTACACGATCGCCGAGCAGGGTTCGGTCAGTGCGCGCGAGAAGTTGTGGCAGTTCATCGCATCCGAGCATCCGTCGGATGCGGGCATCGTCTACTGCCTGTCGCGGAAGGCGGTCGAGGAGACCGCGGCGTGGCTCAATCGCAAGGGGCGGCGCGCGGTCGCCTATCATGCAGGTCTTGCGGCCGAGGTGCGGCGCGAGGCGCAGGAGAGGTTTCTCAAGGAGAGCGGGCTCATCGTCTGTGCCACGATCGCTTTCGGAATGGGCATCGACAAGCCGGACGTTCGTTTCGTGGCGCATCTCAACCTGCCGAAGTCGATCGAGAGCTACTATCAGGAGACGGGGCGCGCAGGTCGAGACGGCGAGCCGGCCAATGCCTGGCTCGCCTACGGCATCAACGACATCGTGCTCCATCGACAGTGGATCGCGCAGTCGGAGGGGAGCGAGCATTTCAAGAAAGTGCAGCGGCAGAAGCTCGATGCACTGGTGGGTCTCGCGGAAAGCGCGACGTGCCGGCGGCAGAGGCTGCTCGCCTATTTCGGTGAGACGCTCGAGAAGCCATGCGGGAACTGCGACGTCTGTCTCAATCCGCCCGAGACGGTCGACGGTACGGTGCTGGCGCAGAAGGCCCTTTCAGGCGTCTACCGCACCGGGCAGAGGTTCGGGGTCGGTTATCTCGTCGATGTCCTGACAGCCAAGACCGACGAGCGGATCATCCGTAACAGGCACGACCAGACGAGCGTCTTCGGCATCGGCAAGGAGGTCGCAGAGGAAGACTGGCGCGCGTTGTTCCGGCAGCTGCTCGCCGCCGGTTATCTGGCCGGTGACGACGAAGGACACGGGACGCTGCTGCTTACGGATCGGGCACGCCCGCTGCTCAGGGGTGAAGAGCGATTCCTGATGCGGAAATCGCAGATGCAGAAGGCCCCGCGCGCCGGACGCGAGCGCAAGACGGGAAGTGTCCGCATCGGCGCCGCCAGCGAGGCGCTGTTTCAGGCGCTTCGGGCCGTCAGGCAGGAGCTTGCGACCGAGGCAGGTCTGCCGCCGTATGTCATCTGTCACGACCGCACGCTCGTCGAACTTGCGGAGAAGAAGCCGAGGTCGGAGGCGGAACTCCATGGCATTACCGGGCTCGGGGAGCGCAAGATTGCAAAGTACGGCGCGCGCTTCCTGGCCGTCGTCGCCGGTCACAAGGCGCATCCGCTGCTCGACAACCGCCTGTCGCAGACGGTCAACCGTACGCTTGCCCTGCATCTCGAAGGCAAATCAGCCGACGACATCGCGCGCGAGCGAGGAATCGACGTGTCCACGGTCTTTGGTCATTTTGCCGAGGCGATCGAGGCCGGGCTCGTCGATGCGGCGACCGTCACGGGGCTCGATCGCACCGAACTCGAGGAGATTGCGGGTGCGTTCGAGCAGTGCCAGACACTCGACAGCGGTCGTCTCGGACCGGCGCATGCCGCACTGGCCGGCCGGTATTCCTACGGCCTTCTCAAATGCGTGCTGGCGGAGATGCAGTGACAAGCGGATCGCGGCCGGTGTCCGTTTTCGAAACGGAACTGGCGTCGGGCGGATCGGCTCGAGCATCGAAACTGCACAGTGCGTGCCATAAGGTGACACTACAACTTGCATCGACTTTTAGAGAATGACTTCGCAAATTTCGTGCAAGTGAGGATTTTGCGAACTGAAAGCGAATTTGGCCGGTTTTTTGAACCAATGCGCTGCAGCCGGTAACCGCTTGTTAGGAATTCACCTTCTTTCGCGGCACTCTGCCGCGTGCGGCTTCCGGCGGCTGGCCCCCGGCACCTCGATTGCACCTCTCCCTCGCAACAGCGTCGCGCTGTTTCAAGGAGAGACACATGCGCATCCCGGCCCCCACAGCTCGCCAAGGTCTGCTGGCCCGCTTCACCGAAGAGAAATCGGGCAGCGTCGCAATCATCTTTTCGTTGAGCATGTTCGGCGTGATGATGCTGATCGGTGCGGCGATCGACTACAGCCGCATAAGTCACGCCCGGCAAAAGATCGGCACCGCTGCCGATGCCGCGACGATCGCTGCTGCGAAGCGTTACAAGGAACTGCACGAGAGCGAAGCGCAGATCGAGATCTACGCGAACACATTCTTCATGCAGAACCTTTCGTCGGGCAACATCGGCGCGCGGGTGAAAGAATTCAAGGTGACAGTCGACCCCGCGACGAATTCGGTGACGACGAACGTAAAGTCGGAGCTCGACACGTCGTTCACGCGGATTGCCGGTATCAATTCCGTCTCGATCCCGACGACGGCCACGGCCGTCTTCAACCAGCAAGACATCGAGGTCGGGTTGCAGCTCGACGTCACGGGCTCCATGAACGACCGGATCAACGGCGTCCGCAAGATCGACAGTCTGAAGGACGCGACGCGCGACCTGATCGACATCCTGCTGCCCGACGGTGGCACCGGTACGACCAAGATCCGCATCGGCCTTGCGCCGTTCGCGGCCGGGGTGAACGTCGGCAGCTACGCGCCGAAAGTCACGGGTAGTTCGTCGAACGCCTGCGCCTACGAGCGCAATTCCAACGCCTACGAGGGTTCGGACGATGCTCCGGGCGGGGCTGCGCGCCTCAAGTCGCGCGCCGATCTCAGCATCAGTGCCCAATCCTGTCCCAGCGGATCGCGGGTCATGCCGATCTCGACCAACAAGACCGCGCTCAAGTCCGCCGTCAATTCGATGGTGACGGGCGGGTCCACAGCAGGCCACCTCGGAACTGCGTGGGCGTGGTACCTCCTGTCGCCGAACTGGTCGAGCGTCTGGCCGGCAGACAGTGCGCCTGCTGCCTACAACGACACCGATACGCTCAAGATCGCCGTACTCATGACTGACGGGCTCTACAACACCGTGGGCGGCATCATCAGCGGCTCGAACGTGTCGACGGCATCGCAGAAGGCGCGTGACATGTGCACGGCCATGCGCAGCAAGGGCATCGTGATCTATTCGGTCGGCTTCATCGCCAAGGGCGACGATCCGGCAGCAGCGGACACGCTCAAGGACTGTGCCGGCACGAACGGCAAGTTCTACAAGGCCGAGAATGGCGACGAACTCCGCCAGGCCTTCCGGACCATCGCCAACGATATTTCCCGCCTGCGCCTGACGAACTGATCTCGCATTCGTTCAGGCTCCCGGCACCGGACGTTCGCCCCCTGGCGTCCGGTGCCGCACCTTTTTCAGGGGAGCTGGGTAAGGGGGCACAGGTGCCCTTGCATCCCGCCGTGAGCGGGGCTACATAGGCCCCGTCCAGACGGACATGGCACCCGGCGTGCCAGCCCGGTTTGGGGGATCGTCTAATGGTAGGACCGCAGACTCTGACTCTGCTTGTCTAGGTTCGAATCCTAGTCCCCCAGCCAAATCTCGCGGCATTGCGTAGCAAGCTCACCAGCCTAGTTTTTCAATATATTTCAATGAATTATATTGTCCATCGTCAGGGTTTTCCGGACTGTTGAGGGTCTGATCTAAGAGAGTATCCGGCCCATCTGGTTGGCGCTCATAGTGCG
>DAOMWV010000026.1:0-21621 GCA_035436725.1 Hyphomicrobiaceae bacterium | reverse complement strand
GGCCCGGCGCCACCCGCGTCTGCAGCAGACGTGCCGGAGCCGCAGCGGGCCCAGACGGTTCGACCTGCAGCGCCGGGCATTCCGCCGGCTCTCGAACACGCGCCCGACAAACGCCTTGCCGCTCAGCGAACTGTGGCACCCGTCTCGTTGCCACCGCAGGCCCCGGTCGAACGGCGCCATCCGATCCGTGAGCGACGCGGATGGTTTTTCCTGCGCCAGCCCTGGCGCGGTCTGATTGCGAAGTTTTCCATCGGTGTCGCGGTTGCCAGCCTGCTCGTTGCATATCAGAACCAGCTTCCACAATCGCCTCCAGCCGAACCTCGCAGCGCTGCGACGGGCAATCCAGCGCGCACAGTCTCATCGGGTGAGACGGCATCCCTGGCGACGTCAGCTCGCACTCTGCCAGAACCGGCGGTTATTGGCGCCCACGACGGCGCCCTCGTCGCTTTGGCGCACACCAACGGTTCGCGCATCGTGACTGTTGGAGCCGACAGGACCCTGAGGGTCTGGGACGCCACCGCCGGCGCGCCGCTCAGGACGGTCGCGCTGACGGATGGGCCCGCCTCGTCGGTGGCCGTGGATGGTGACACCGCCGTCACCTCTCACGGCGACGGCACCATCGCACTGTGGGATATCGAAGCCGGACGCCGTCTCGGCTCCTACAAGAGCGGCGCTGCCTCCGTGACGGCGACGGCGATCTTCGACAAGGGAGCGCGCTTTGCGAGCGCAGGAGGAGACGGCCGCATCCAGCTCTGGGAACGTCAGGCATTATCAGGCCCCGTATCCGTAACCGAGGCACATGCAGGTGCGGTAACGTCTCTTGCACGCTTCGAAGCCCGCGACGGTCTTCTGACCGGGGGCGCGGACAAAGCGTTGAAGCTGTTCGGTGCGACCGGTCTCCAGTCCATCCGCCGCTATCGTGGCCACCGCGGCGCCGTCACCCATATCGACAGCGTCGCCGGAGGGTCGCTGCTGGCAAGTGGCGACGACGACGGCCAACTGCGTTTCTGGTCGATTGCCTCGCAACGACTGATACGAAAAATATCGGCTCATGACGGCGCCATGACTGCGCTGCGGATCAGCCCGCGGACGGATGTCGTCGCAACGGCCGGCGCGGATGGCATCCTCAAGTTGTGGGACGCGCGCCGTGGCCGGCTCATAGCCTCCGCGAAACCTCAAGGCGGCCGCATTCGTGGCCTCGCCTTCGTTGACGGCGGCCGTCGTCTTCTGAGCGGAAGCGAAGACGGACGTATCCGGTCCTGGGACCTCCAACGTGTCGAAATCGCCCGGGATTGACGACCGCTCGTACTCCCTTTGAGCCAAAGCCGTCACACTCCGGATTTAGCCCGATCAGGTGAAGTGTTTAGAGAAGCGGGTGGTTGTCACTGCTTGTGCCCCGGCTCACAATGGGGAGACCACAAGCGGGGCAACACCATGAAAAAGTCGAGGCGTCAGCCGGCGCGGCCGAAACCTGCGCCCGATCGGTCCGGCCGCACCGGATCGCCTGCCCGCCGTCGTGTCAGGAACGACAATACCTTTGAATCCTTGAAGGACCGATTTGCGGAAATTGCCGACCTCAACGGCGCGAGCGCCGTCCTGGGATGGGATCAGGCGACATATATGCCGCGCGGCGGGAGCGACGTGCGTGGTCGTCAACTCGCGACGCTGAGCCGTCTGGCACACGAGCGGTTGATCGACGCGGAAACAGGGCGCCTCATCGATCGTCTCGAAGCATCTGCCGACAGGCTGGATGACGTGCAGTCCGCGTTCGTCGCCGTCGCCCGCCGGGACTTCGATCGCGCCTCGCGTGTACCGCCCGACCTGGTTGCCGAGATCGCCGCGCACGCCAATCGCGCCTACGGCGCATGGGTCAAGGCAAGACCTGCCAACGATTTCGATGCGATGCGGAGCCTCGTCGCCGATGGTGTTCGCCTCTCGCGCGCCTATTCCGCCTGCTTCAAGCCGAAAAAGCACATTCTAGATCCGCTGATCGACGCCAGCGATCCCGGCTTCGAGGTGGCAAGGCTCGAGAGGCTTTTCGGGGACCTCCAGATACAATTGGCTCCGATGGTGAAGGCGGCACGATCGAAAGCCCCGGCGGACGCGAGTTGTTTGCATCAGACCTTTCCGAAGCCGAAACAATCTGCCTTCATAACCAGAATTGCCGAGCGTGTCGGCTATGATCTGTCGCGCGGACGCATCGACACGAGCCCGCACCCGTTTTCGATCACGATCGGCCTCGGCGACGTGCGCATCACGACGCGCTATGCCGAAGACGATTTCACCGAAGCGTTCTATTCGACACTTCACGAAGCAGGCCACGCTCTTTACGAGCAGGGACTGGACCCCGCATTCGATCGGACGCCGCTGGCTGGCGGAGTTTCGGCTGGCGTGCACGAAAGCCAGTCGCGACTATGGGAAAACATTGTCGGTCGAGGTGAAGCCTTTCTCGGCTTCCTGTACCCGCTGCTTCAAAAGGAGGCCGCAGGCTTTCGTCGTGTACCCTTCGCGGCGTTCGAACGCGCGGTCAATCGCGTCACACCGTCGCTTGTCCGCACCGATGCGGACGAACTGACCTACAACTTGCACGTCGTTGTCCGATTTGATCTCGAACGGCGCCTCATAGAAGGCTCGCTCGATCCCGACGACCTCCCTTCAGCCTGGAACGAAGCCTACGAAAAGGCCCTGGGTGTCGTACCGTCTTCGGTGTCGGACGGCTGCCTGCAGGATGTCCACTGGTATTCAGGCCTGATCGGCGGGGCGTTCCAGGGCTATGCCATTGGGAACATACTGGCAGCGCAGTTCTACGAAGCGGCTGTGCGGGCTCATCCGGGTATTCCCGCAGATCTGGGCAAGGGGCGGTTCTCGGCGTTGCACAACTGGCTCGCAACCAACGTGCACCGCCATGGGCGTCGCTACATGCCGGACGAATTGATCCGCCGTGCCACCGGGAGCGGACTGACAATCGGGCCTTACGTGGACTATCTGCGCTCGAAATACACCGCACTCGGCGTGCTCTGATCTTCAGCACCTCGCGGGAAATGTCCTGTAGACGACGCCGACCGGGCCGCATCGTTGCCATTTTCGTGCCGCAGCGTTTCCCAACATTCGTCCAATCGGTTGCGATTCGACGTGCGCGAACGGCCTGCACGGGGCGGAGCGTTTGTGGCCAGCGGGGTGCCTGGATGGTTCTGAAATGGCGCAAGAAGCCGCAGGGTTTCGACTGGAATGAATATGTCCGGACCACGATCAAGCTCCGGCGGGACCAGCGGCGGGCGCGTGTTGAGGATATCAGGGCGAATATCGCCGATCAGGCGCGCCAGGTTGGGGTCGCCGCAGCAAAAGGCGTGAAGGCGGGGGCGAGCGGCGCGGGCAATGGCGTCGTCGCGGCTCTCAAGACCGTATCTTCGGCGCTCGCACGAGTGTTTGCACCCGTTGCGTCAGGCGTCGAAACTGCGGGACTTTGGCTCTATCTGCAGCTGTCGCGTCCGTCATTCGCGCTGCCACTCGTACTATGCGGTGCGATCACCGTGTTCAGCGGGCTCTATGGCGCCGTCCTCGGCCCGGACACCGGGAGCGGTTCGTCGTCGACACTGGTCGTTGCCGGCATTGCCTTGCTGATCGCCGCGCTGCCGTCGATTCTGACGGGCTTCGGCTTCGATGTCGTCGATGGCGACGGCGTTGCGGCGCGCTTGGTCCAGCGGTTTGCGGTGTCGATGGCAGCAATGATGATCGTCGGTGGCGGGGCCTGGCTGTATACGGGCAGTCGCGTCCCGTCCGGACTGGCGGGTCCCCAGACCTGGATAGGCAGCGTCGTCGGCGGTTTGTCCTCTTTGCCGCCCGTCGAAGGCCGCGCCACGGTTCTCGCCGGTGACCTCTTGAGGATTGGATCGAGCGTATTCAAGTTGAGCGGAATCGAGGCGCCGGACCCGCAACAGATCTGCGAACGTGACGTGGGCAGCAGGAAATGGAAATGCGGGCAGGCGGCGCTGATGGCTCTCGAGAAGTCCGTATCGGGCAAGACGGTGAGATGTGTCGGATTCCGCCCGGCGGATCAAAGTGGCCTTGTGGAAGCGCGGTGTGATATCGGCGGCGTTGACTTGGCCGAGAGCCAGGTTCGCAACGGTCATGTTTTTGCCGTGTCGCAGTTTCTCGGCGGCTATGCCGCACTCGAGCAGGAAGCGAAAGCCGGCCAGCGTGGCATCTGGTCCGGCAAGGTCGAACATCCCGCCGACTATCGCGCGCGGATCTGGGAGATGGCGAAGCGTGCGTCCCCGGATGGTTGTCCCATCAAGGGGCAGGTCACGAACTCCGGCAAGTCCTACGTTTTGCCTTGGTCACCCAACTATTCCCGCATCGCGGTCCAGATCAAACGTGGCGAGCGCTGGTTCTGCAGCGAGGACGAGGCCATCAGCGCCGGTTGGCGCGCGGCCGGCCGCACCTGACCTCGAAACCGCAGGCAGGAGACGGGGGTGCTGAGCACGTATGCAGTCCACCCGTCGGGACAAATCGGGCGTAGCCGGCTAGTCTGATGCATCAGACAATATGCGCGAGGCTGCCATGGCTAAAGGATACTGGATCGCACACGTTCAGGTGAATGATCCCGAGCTCTACAAGGAATACGTTCGCCTCAACGGCATAGCTTTCGCAAAATACGGCGCGAAGTTCCTGGTGCGCGGCGGCGGCGACAATGTCTCGACGCCATCAGGGTCGTTGAAGCCACGCCACGTCGTCATCGAGTTCGATAGCCTCGAAAAGGCGAAGGCATGTTACGCGAGCCCAGAATATCAGGAAGCAGTGAAGGTCCGTGATCGTGCAAGCGTCGCCGACCTCGTTATCGTAGAGGGTTATGCTGGTTGACCGCGGCGGCGTCGTGCCGCCTCCAGCGTGTTCTTGAGCAGGCAGGCGATGGTCATCGGACCAACGCCGCCCGGAACTGGCGTGATTGCACCTGCGACCTCTGCGCACTCCGCATAGGCGACGTCGCCGACGAGGCGCGTCTTGCTGCCGCCAGCGTCGACACGATTGATGCCGACGTCGATGACGATGGCGCCGGGTTTGATCCAGTCGCGCCTGATCATCTCCGGCCGCCCGACCGCCGCGATCACGAGGTCCGCGCGCCTGACGACAGCCGCGAGATCACGCGTGCGCGAGTGGGCTACGGTCACCGTGCAGTTCTCGCGCAGCAACAGCTGCGCAACTGGCTTGCCGACGATGTTGGAGCGCCCGATGACCACGGCTTCAAGGCCACTGAGATCGGCGCGGACGGATTTAGCGAGGATGATTGAACCCTGCGGCGTGCACGGCACGAGACACGGCTCGCCGATCGAGAGACGCCCGACGTTGACCGGATGGAATCCATCGACGTCCTTGTTCGGGTCGATCGCACGCAAGACTTTTTCGGCATCGATATGCCCCGGCAGCGGGAGCTGGACGAGAATGCCGTCGACGTCGTCGCGCCGGTTGAGATCGTCGATGAGACGGAGCAGGTCCGCTTCGGACGTCGAAGCCGGCAGCTTGTGCTCGAACGACGCCATGCCGGCTTCGACCGTCTGCTTGTGCTTGTTGCGCACATAAACCTGGCTGGCAGGATCTTCCCCGACGAGGATCACGGCGAGTCCGGGTTGATGACCGGTTGTCGCAACGAGTTTCGCGCTCTCATCGGCGACCAAAGCCCTGAGCCTTTCTGCGATCGCCTTGCCGTCGATGATACTGGCCGTCATGTGTCACCTCATATGAATCTGGTGTCCGGCGATCGCTCGTTCGATCAATGAAGCGAGATGGAGTCCATTGCCCGTGACGGTGAGCGTTTTGAGCCGGGACTTCGCGCCCGACGTGACGGTGACCGTTGACCGGGGAACGTCGAGCCATCGGGCGAAGAGTTGTTCGAGCGCGGCATTCGCCTTCCCGTCTTCCGGAGCGGCAGTTACACGCGCCTTGAGCGTTGGCGCCTCTGGTCCGGCCGAAACCTCGATCGCATCGCGCGACGATTTGGGCGTCAGGCGGATCTGGATCTCGATGCCGTCGCCGGTTACCCGCCAGTTCGGCATGTCGCGTCAGCCGATTGTGCGGGCCAGGTACGGAATGAAAAAGTCGGCGATGCCGATGACGACGAGCAGCAGCACGATGGGCGACAGGTCGAGCCCCCCCATGTTCGGCAGCGAGCGCCGGATCGGTGCCAGGAAAGGTTCGGTGAGCGCGCTGACGGCCTGCCAGATCGTCCGAACGATCGGATTGGAATAATTGACGACGTTGAAGGCGAGTAGCCAGCTGAGAACGACGGCGGCGATCACGACATAGTAGTAGGTATGCAGGATGAACTGAATGAAACCGAGTAGTTCACGCATGTGCCGGGTCCTCGTCGATCGGGCCGCAGTCGCTGTAATGTCCGGTGCCGTTATGATCGGTAGGACGGCGCGCGACAAGGGGCCCTATGGGACTGTTCGCGATCGTATGATCCACGCACAGCAGGGGGCCGCGCCCACCAAGTCGCGATGCGCCGGATGTTCCGCAAAATCATTCGGGTGTGTCGTCGTCTGGCGTGAAGAACTTCCGCGCGGCGGCAAGCTCCGCCATACCGGAAGCAGTCGCAGGAACCGGAAAACTGGTCTGTGCGCTTTCCATGGCCTGTTCGCCCGTGGCCTGATCGTCAGCGGATCGATCGGCAGCCGCGGCGGTGTTGCGCGTCGCCAGAGGAGCATTTTTCCCCTCCTGCGCCGACTTGTCAGCCACCGTCACGCGCACTTGCCGTGCCATCAGCTTTTCCGTTTCGTGTTTCGCCACCAATCGGCGCGTACGAGGCAATGAGCCTTGCAAGAACACCAGATGCCGACTGAAGACCTTGTCCGGTCGTCATCGGTTGCATGTTACAACACCTGTGTTGTGCGAGCGTTCCCTATTAAGTGACAGATTTTCCTGAAGGTTAAACGCTCCGAACCCTGCTGGTCGGCGGCCGCCCCGCCTGTCAGCCATCCGTCAGCTTCGCCCAGCCATTGTGAGACGATCAGATCGTGCTCGACGACTCGAGTGCGCCAGACGTCGGCTTGGTACCGGAAAAGCACGCTATGTTTATGCTTTGTTCCGACCTTGGTAGCTTCGGTCTGCGTGTTGCTCGATTTGGTCTTGGTCGGCAACAGCGACGGCGGGATCGGCGTGGTGATCAATCGGGTTCGCGCATCTCGTGGCGATGCGCGGCGCCCGAAGGGCAGGAGTGACAAGCTTGAATTTGCCAAATCTCAATCAGCAGCTTTGCTTCGCGGTTTATTCCACCGAGCACGCCTTCAGCCGGGCCTACAAGTCTCTGCTCGATCCGCTTGGTCTGACATATCCGCAGTATCTCGCCATGATGGTCCTCTGGTCGGAGGACGATCAGACCGTGAGCAACATCGGCGACAAGCTTCTGCTCGAGTCGAATACGCTGACACCGCTATTGAAGCGCCTCGAGTCCCAGGGCCTGATCTCGCGCCATCGCGACCGCACCGACGAGCGGCAGGTGCGGGTCCGTCTGACCGACGCAGGGCGTCTTCTGGGCCAGGCCGCGAGTTCCATCCCGACTGAGATCCAGAAGGCGACCGGGCTGTCTCCTCAGGCGCACGACGAACTCAAGGCGATGATCGGAACGGTCCGGCAGAGTCTCATAACCACCACTGCCCGCCGCGATTGAACGGCGTAGAAGTGGGACGGCGCAAGCGACGCCGGTCACCGGGGTCGCCGAGCCATCTCAACGATCCGTTGCGTCAGTTCGCTTCGTCCGGTCGTACTCGGTCGCCAGATGATCGACAAGCGCCCGGACCGACGGCAGCAGCCCGCGCCGCGACGGAAAGACGGCATGCACGATTCCCGCCTCGGGTTGCCACTCAGGCAGGATGTCGACGAGCCGTCCCGCACCGATATCGTGCTCGACCGCCATCATGGGAAGTTGCACGACGCCGACCCCGGCCAGGGCGGCGCTCCTGAGCTGGGCGATGTCGTCCGTGACGAGGCGAGGCCGGTAAACAACCTCCGCCACCGCCCCATCGGGGCCCTTGAGGTGCCAGACATGCGAGGGCTTTGGCGGGCCGAATCCGGCACTCGGGAGTGAGCCGACTGCCGCCGGAACCAGGGTCGAAGCAACGCTCTGGAGGCATTTCGGACTGGCAACCAGCCGCTGCTCGCTTTTCCCGAGCACGCGCATCACCAGATCGGTTTCCTCGAGTGGCGGAAACCGAACCCTGATGGCGACGTCTATCCCGTCGGTGATCGGATCGATCCGGCGGCTCGTGCTTTCGAGATGAACCGTTACGCGCGGATTTGCCGCCATGAACCGCGTGATCATATCGCCCACTTCGAAGCAGACGAGCGCCGGCGGGCAACTGACACGGATGGTGCCCTGCGGTTCCGTGCGCGTTCGTTCGATCAGGTCTTGCGCCGCCTCCGCTTCGACGAGCATCGCCACGCAATGCCGATAGTACTCCTGTCCGAGGTCGGTGACCGCGAACCGGCGCGTCGTCCGCTGGAGCAGCCGGACGCCGAGGCGCGCTTCCAGCGCGCCGATCCGACGGCTGAGCTTCGACTTGGGTACGCCGACCGCACGGCCCGCAGCGGCGAACCCGCCGTGCTCGACGACCTGCGCAAACAGGTAGAGATCGTTCAGATCCTGCATGAAGCCCGCGCATCGTCCCAAAAATAGAACAAATAGTCCGGAAATGTATATCTAGAACGCCTATAGTTTCAAGATTAGATCCTCCGTGACATCGGCCGACCTGGCCGAATGCACCTTCAGCAGAGGAGACGATCATGCGAAACATCATCGGTACTTACAGCGCACCTCGCCCTCATTGGGTCGGAGACGGCTTTCACGTCCGGTCCCTGATCTCCCCGGGCACCCACGGTGACCAGCTGAGCCCCTTCATCCTTCTCGACCACGCGGCGCCCGAGGTCTTTCCGCCTACGACGGCGCGGCGCGGCGTCGGCCAGCATCCGCATCGCGGTTTCGAAACGGTAACGATCGTCTACGACGGCGAACTCGAGCACCGCGATTCCACGGGCGCTGGCGGCACGATCGGGCCCGGCGACGTCCAGTGGATGACGGCGGCATCCGGCATCCTGCACGAGGAGTTCCATTCCACGGCCTTCGCGCGGGCGGGCGGCCGGATGGAGATGGTCCAGCTCTGGGTGAACCTGCCAGCCCGTCACAAAAGCGCGACGCCGGGCTATCAGACCTTGCTGCGTGCGGCCATTCCGACCCGTGACCTTCCCAACGATGCCGGAACCGTCCGCGTCATTGCAGGGTCGTTCGACGGAACCGCCGGGCCGGCGCGTACGTTTACCCACGTCGACATCTGGGACGTGAGGATGAAGCGTGACGGTCTGGCGACGTTCCGGCTGCCTGAAGGGCATACGGTGTCTGTCGTGAGCCTCGACGGAACGGTCGAGATCAACGGGTCCGACATCGTACGCGCGGGCCAGCTCGTCACGTTCGCGCGTGAGGGCGGTGACATCACGGTCGAGGCTAATGGTGACGCGAAGTTGCTCGTGCTCTCCGGAGAACCGATCGACGAGCCGGTGGTGGCGCACGGTCCGTTCGTGATGAACACCGTCGGGGAGATTAAACAGGCCATGCTGGATTTCCAGAATGGCCGGTTCGGACAGCTCGAAGCGGCGCAAGCCTGACGGAGCTGACACTGCCGCGCGACGGCTGTCATGTCGTCGCGCGGCTCCTTGATCGTGACCGCTTTCAGGCGGCGCAATAACCGGACGGAGCACTTAATGAGCTGGAACCCCGCCCTCGAACCCGGCTGTCCCGACACCACCGGCCTCGATGCGATCGAGACGTTGATAATTCCGCGTGCCCGCGATCTCGGAAGTTTCGAGGTGAGGCGTGCTCTGCCTGCGCCCAATCGTCAGATGGTCGGCCCGTTCATCTTTTTCGATCAGGCCGGCCCAGCCGAGTTCGTGACCGGACAGGGCGTGGACGTCCGACCGCATCCCCATATCGGTCTCGCGACAGTGACCTATCTCTATCGCGGCGAATTCCAGCATCGTGACAGCCTCGGGTCAAATCAGATGATCCTGCCCGGCGCGGTCAACTGGATGGTCGCCGGTCGCGGTGTCACGCATTCCGAGAGGACCAGCGAGGCGACGCGAAAGGCACCGCATTCGCTGTTCGGCATCCAGACGTGGGTCGCGTTGCCGGAAAAGAACGAGGACATCGCGCCGAGCTTCGAGCACCATGGCAAGGAAAAGCTGCCGGAGTTCGATGCCGACGGTGTGAGGCTTCGCCTCATTCTGGGTCGCGCCTATGGAAAGTCCGCCCCGGCGAGCGTCTTCTCCGACATTTTCTACGCCGATGTGGTCCTGAACCCCGGCGCACGGTTGCCGCTGCCTGATGACCACGAGGATCGTGGCCTCTACGTCAGCGAGGGTTCCGTCACAATCGCCGGGCAGGAGTTCGAAGCTGGTCGAATGATGGTCTTCCGTCCCGGCGACAAGATCACGGTCGCCGCCGGTGGACGCGGTGCGCGTCTGATGATCCTCGGCGGAGCGACCCTCGAAGGTCCCCGCTACATCTTCTGGAATTTCGTGTCGTCGAGCCGCGAGAAACTTGACGAAGCGCGCAACCAGTGGCGTCGCGGCGAATGGGGCAAGGGACTGTTCGATCTGCCGCCCGACGACCGGTCGGAGTTTATCCCGCTTCCATAGCATGCCCGTGACAACGGGCTAACCCTTTGGGCTCCAAAGAAGCGCCAAAGGTAAAGCCTGCTTAACCGACAGCCCGTGCGAAGCGCCTCATTGTCTCCCGACCTCGCCGACAGGGAGAACGACCGATGCGCTTCCACTACTTGAGTGATCTCCACCTCGAACGGCAGGCCTTCGACGAACGCCTGCCGTCAGCGGATGTACTTCTGATTGCTGGCGACCTATGCCACGCCCGCTGTCTCGATCCGAACCG
This sequence comes from Hyphomicrobiaceae bacterium, assembly GCA_035436725.1. Classification (GTDB taxonomy): domain Bacteria; phylum Pseudomonadota; class Alphaproteobacteria; order Rhizobiales; family Hyphomicrobiaceae; genus JABFRJ01. Next base: position 10,691 of record DAOMWV010000026.1, on the reverse strand, counting down.
GAAAGACAGGTACGCAGCGGATCAGAGGAGTCGGGTAATGCGGTTCGTCGATCGGGCGCTTCGGCAGTTCCGCCACGTTGTTCTCGTTCCCGGAAACCACGAACACTACGACGGCGTTTTCGAAGAGACGGCATCGCTGCTAGACCGCAACCTGCCGGGCGTCATAGTCCTTCAGGACAGCGTCGTCGACATCGGTGGCATCACCGTCTTCGGAAGCACGTTATGGACGGACTTTGCCGGCCGCAGTGCGGACGCGATGAATGGTGTGCGGCGACGTGTCGGCGAATTCTTCTTCGTCCAGACAAGGTCCGCCGGACCGGACGGAAAGCCCGGCAAATTTCAACCCGAACACGCCCTGGCCGCGCACGATCGCACTGTCGCCAAGTTACACAAGGAGTTGGCTGCAGCCCGGGATCGGCCCGTGGTCGTCGTAACGCATCACGCGCCGAGCGCCCTCGGGAGCAATCCGCGCTTTCGCGGCAATGGTCTCGACGCCGCTTATGTCAGCGATCTCGACCCCTTGATTGCTCGCCTCGAGAACGTGCCGTTCTGGATCCACGGACACACGCACTACTGCACGAGATATCGCATCGGCAGGACGATGGTTTCGGCGAATGCGCTGGGCTTCCTGTCGAGCGGGCGCGGCACGACGGGTTTCTCGGTCGGCGCTCACTTCGATCTCGCTTGATGCGGACGCGGGCAATCGCGCGAGGCCGGCACGATGGCGTATCCACGCTCGACGTGTTGGGCCGCCTCCGTCTGGTCGGGCTTCGCAATGCGCCGTCCGGCCCTGTGACGGCGATAACTTCCCCTCCGTGGACGCCGAGACCGATACCGTCTGCCTCGACAACGCCGCATGCTTGAGAAAATGCACGCGTTTCCAGTTGTCCCGAACTCATCCAGAGCGGTTCGCCCGCCACATCTTGGGACCTAGGTCGTGGATCGAATTCCCGCGGCTGTCGATGGCGACGGTCACCGGCATCTCGTCCACGACGAACTCGTGGATTGCCTCCATGCCGAGATCAGGAAAGGCGACGACCCGGGACGATTTGATCGCCTTCGAGATGAGATAACCGGCCCCGCCGATGCCGATGAGGTATACGGCGCCGTTGCGCGCGATCGTGCGACAGGCCTCCGCGCTGCGTTCCGCCTTGCCGATCATGCCGACGAGGCCGGTGCTCGCGAGGATCGGCTCAAGAAACCGATCCATCCGGTTGGACGTCGTCGGGCCGGCAGGACCGACCGCCTCTCCGGCGACAGGATCGACCGGTCCCACGTAGTAAATCATCTTGCCATCGAGCGAGACCGGCAGTGGCTCGCCTCGTTCGATGAGGGCGACGAGACGCCGGTGCGCGGCATCCCGTCCGGTCAGCAACGTTCCCGACAGGAGAAGCTTTTGGCCGGGTAGGAACGCTGCCACGGCGTCCTTCGTGAGACCGTCGAGCGAGACCCGCGTCATATGCCCACCGGCCTTCGCAGCGATGTCCGCCGGCCAGTCATCGAGATCGGGTGCCTCGAACACCGCAGGGCCGGAACCATCGAGCGTGAAATGGATATGCCGGTTCGCCGCACAATTCGGGATCAGACCGACAGGCATCGAGGCCGCATGGGTTGGAAAGGTACGGATTTTGACATCCAGCACCGTCGTAGCACCGCCTAGCCCCTGCGCCCCGATACCGAGCGCATTGACGCGATCGCAGATTTCGAGGCGCAGTTCCTCGAGCTTGCTGGTGGGGCCGCGTCGCCTGAGATCGGTCATGTCGAGAGGCTCCATCAGCGCCTCCTTCGCCAGCAGCATGGCCTTTTCGGACGTACCACCGACGCCGATACCCAGAACGCCCGGAGGGCACCATCCCGCTCCCAGGGTCGCGACGGTGTCCACGACCCAGTCCGCGACATTGTCGGCGGGATTGAGAGCGGCGAACTGCGCCTTATTCTCCGAGCCCCCGCCTTTCGCGGCGACAAAGACGTCGACCTTGTCGCCTTCGACGAGTTCTACGTTCACGATAGCCGGCGCATTGTCGCGCGTATTGCGCCTGAGAAACAGCGGATCGTCGATCAGTGAAGCGCGCAGCGGATTTTGCGGATCGGTATAGGCGCGCCGCACCGCCTCGTTCATCAGGTTCTGGATCGATTGCTTCGTATCGATCCGGGCTTCCACTCCGATCTTGAGGAACACATTGACCGTGCCCGTATCCTGGCACATCGGACGCCGGTCGATGGCGCTCATGCGGGCATTGAGCAGGAGTTGGCCGAGCGCATCCCGTGCTGCCCGGCCGTCCTCCGCATCGTAAGCCGCACGAAGATGCCGGATGAAATCCGCCGGATGGACACAGGCGATGAACTGTAGCGCCTCCGCCACGCTCGATACCAGATCGTGCTCGCTGATCCGGGTCATGCTTTTGTCACTCCGTCGACGGTTCGCCCGCCCATAGGAGCCTTTTCTCCGCGATGGTGATAGTCCGGTGACGTAAGACTGCCAAGCCGGTTACGCCAAGCGGATGCGGGCTATCGGAGAGCCTATGATCCAGTATGCGCCGATGGCCGTGCAACCGGATGGCTGCCGGGATCGGTTTTTTCCCTTGTTTGCGCCCTCGACCGGGCCATCCGACGGCCGGTCACCACACTGGGGCGGGCGTCCCCTGTCGGGCTTTGCAGATCCAGTAAACTGGGTGGGCGCCTGCCAACGCCTGCCCCCGGTCGGCGACGCGTCCGCGCGAAATTGATACGTTAACGCCTTTTCGAGCGTTGTCGCCCTTGCATGTCGGGACGGTTTCCCGATCCCGGCTTGGGCTGGTATGTATTCTGCATGTCGCGCACCTCGAAAACCAGTACTAACCAGTCGGGCCGAAGGCGCGTTGCGGAATCGATGTCGAAGGCGGTCACGCCGGCCTTTGCGGTGGTCAGGAATTCCATGCGCGCGGGCCGAACAAGGGGGCGAAGACATTGACGACGCGGTTGCTATTTGCTCCGCAAGCGATGCTGGCTGGAGCCGGCGCGGGTCACCGTGCAGCGCGTTTCCTCGCCTATCTCGTGGCATTCGTTTTTCTCGATTGGGCAACCTTTACTCCGGCGCTGTCGCCACTCGGGATTACTCCGTGGAATCCGGCCATGGGCCTTGCCGTCGCGTTGGTGATCGCGCAAGGCCCGATACTTGCGCCTCTGCTGATCGTCGGCCCGCTGGTGAGCGACCTCGTCGTGAAGGACGTCAGGTTGGTCTGGTGGGTGACCATGACGGAAGCGACTGTTACGGGCCTGATATACTGGGCCGGCGTAACCTATCTCCTGCGTCCCGCACTTGCTTTCGATCGTGGACTGCAGCGCTTCCAGGATCTGATGATATTGGGCCTGGTGATGGCGGTTTGTGCAGCGATTGTCGCCATCGCCTACAACGAGGTCCTGGTCTTTACCGGATACATGACCATCGATCGCCTCGGCGAGTCGGCCTTCCGCCATTGGGTCGGCGATCTCATTGGGCTCATGGTCGTGACACCGGTCGTTCTTCTGCTGGCGTTCCGGCCGGAGTTCCCGAAGCCATCCTTCGAGATCGTGTTTCAGATCGCAGCGATCCTGCTTGCGGTCATGATCGTCGTCGGGCATGGATCCGAGCCGAAACTTCATTTGTCTTTCCTGCTGCTGTTGCCGGTGATGTGGCTTGCCGTTCGGTTTGGCCTGGAAGGTGTCCTGCCCGGACTGCTGCTGGTCCAGATCTGCGTCATGATTGCCTTGCACGTTCGGGCCGATCCGGTGGCCGATGTGACCATGTTCCAGACAATCATGGTGATGCTCGCCGTGTCGGGTATCGCCGTGGGGCAGCTGGTGAGCGAGCGCGCCCGTACAGAGCGCAGGCTGCGCCTGCAGCAGGATGCGATCGCTCGCGCTGGCCGGATCAGCAGCATCGGCGCATTCGCAACTGCCATTGCCCACGAACTGAACCAGCCGTTGACCGCCGCCAGCAACTATGCCCGGGCGACCGCACAGGCGCTGTCAGGAGACGCACCGCAGTTGGAAGTGGCCGGCAGGACAGCCGGAAAGCTGGTGGAGCAGATCGAGCGCAGTGCCGAGGTCGTTCGGCGATTGCGGAGCCTGTTGCAGACCGGCCGAATTGAAACGGCACCGCATTCGGTATCGCGGATCTTGACCGATAGCGTCGAGATCCTGACGCCGGAGAAGGGCCGGGGGGTCGACATATCCGTGTCGATCCAGCCCGAATTGCCACAGGTCGACGTAGACCTCATCCAGGTCGAGCATGTCATTATCAATCTCCTGCGCAACGCGATGGAAGCACTGGACGAAAGCCGTACTGTCGCACCGAAGATTTCCGTGCACGCCCGCTACACGAAGCCCGATCATGTGGAAATCCAGGTTGCCGACAACGGGCCGGGCTTTCCGTTGAGTTTCGACACCGATGCTTCAGGCCCTGTCGTCAGTTCGAAACTGGATGGACTGGGTATCGGGCTGTCGATCTGCCGGTCGATCATCGAGGCCCACGGCGGAACACTGGTCATCGAGAGGCCACCGCGCGGTGCGTGCGTGACCATCACATTACCTGTAAGTCGGGAAGACCGTCATGCTTGATTTGATCCCGATAGCTCTCATCGACGACGATCCGGACGTTCGGGAGTCGACACGTCTGGTTCTGCTTGGCGAAGGAATCAAGGCCGACGTGTACGAGTCCGCCACGTCGTTTCTGCAGGCATTGCCGCATCATTCGCACTCACCTCCGCGCTGTATTGTTTCAGATGTCCGCATGCCCGGCCTGTCGGGGCTCGATCTTCAACAGCAGCTGTTTCGGCGGGGCATCACTGTGCCGCTGATCCTCATCACCGGTCACGGTGACGTCGGAACGGCGGTCGCTGCGATGAAGGCCGGAGCGGAAGACTTCATCGAGAAGCCATTCGATCTCCAGTATCTGGTCGATGCGATCCGGCGTTCGGTAAGTCGCGCGGCAGAGGCCGAACAGGAAGCGAGAATGCGCATCGAGGTCGTTGAGCGCGCAGCGCAGCTTTCCGCGAGGCAGCACGAGGTCATGTTGCTGGTGGTCGACGGCTACTCGAACAAGCAGATCGCAGCAAAACTCGGGATCAGCGCGCGAACCGTCGAGACCTATCGCCTCTGGGTCATGGAAAAAATGGGCGCAGGCAGCGTTGCCGCACTCGTTCGCATGGCGATGCTGCTTCCGCCGCGCTGAAAGTCCGCCGCATTCTGTCGACGGTCCTGAAAGGCCGCGCGTTCGGGCACCGTCAACTGGTGAACCTCTTCAGCACATTGTCGACGAGCCGGGAAATGTCGTTGTCGAAATTGTTTACCGGCAGCGAGCCGCAGAACGTGATCGACCCCGTCGAAAACACCGCGCCACCACCCGGAACTTCGAAGTAGGTCATGTCGGCGCGGATGAGCTGTTTGTGGCTCTCCCCCGGTATTGTCGTGATGTGTGTGAGCTGCTCTTCGGGAACGAGCACCCACGGCGCCTCCGGTGGGTGGTTCTCGGACGCTGCGATCACGATGGCGCCGTCCGGTGTGCCAAGTCGCTTGTCGGCGCGGTCGAGTTCGAAACCCGCCGCGCCGTGGCCGGAAAAGCCGTTCCCGCCGATCGTCTCGGCACTGATGCCGTCGAGAATCCAGCTCACCTTCGGATTTTTGCGCGCCGCCGGGTCGATGCGATAATGCGAGCCGACAAAGTTTCCTTGCGCTGTGAACCCGACCCCGACCAGCTTCTGCGGCGGTCGCGCGTTGCGCCGCCAGAGCCCGCCGTACTCCGCGTCGAACTGGTTGTAGTATTCGCCCGGTTCCGCGGCCCACGCACGGATACCACCCTCCGCACGCCGGATCTCGACGATGCCGTCGCGCGCCGGATCGAGCGCGATCTTCCAGTAGAAGCCGTTGCCGCCGAGATAGACGAGCCTGCCACCACGATCGCGAAAGGCCTCGAGCGCGTCGAGCATCTCCGGTGTGTGATACTCGGGGTGCGTTCCCGTGACGACGCACTTGTAGTTTTTCAGAAGATCGTACCCTTCGTGATGCAACTCGAAGTCGGTGATGAGGTCGAAGTCGTGCTGCTTGTTCTCGAGCCAGGCGAGCAGATGGCTGTCGGCTGGATAGTGCCTCAGTCCCGAGGCACGGATTTCCGGATAGGGATAGGTGAGATAGCCGAGCCTCAGATTGAGCATCGGCCGCTTCCACGTCACGATCGCGATGCCCGAGCCGTCGGTATGGTAGTTGTAGGTTGACAGCCCGTAGTCGCGATGCTCCCCGGGATTGTAGGGATAGCCCTTCCAATCCTTCGACTGCGCGATCCACGCCGCCTTCCACTTTTCATCATTCATCCACTCCGGACGCGCGTGGTTGCCGTAGACCGTATACGTGTACGTGGAAACCAGGACAGCGATCTTCGCCGTCGCCTTCCCTTTTGGCGAAAGTGTGAAAAACGGAATATTCTCCTCCACGCCACCCGCCCTGAGGATCAGCGCGTACGCACCCGACTTCAGGTCAGCCGGAAGGTCGATGGCATGCGTTGCCGGCCAGCGGCAATCGTCGAGGTCGTCGTCGTGAAAATGGATCGCGGCATATTGATCGGGCGCGTGGCGAAAGCAATGTTCCCGCCCCGTCCAGGTCGATCCCCGCACGGCCCGCGTCGGCGTATTGTGTAACGTGCCGTGGCGGGCATGCTGGCTCGTATCGACGATGCGGTCGGTTCCCATCTCGCGCGAGAAATCCCAGGCCGCGACGAGACCAGGCAGCCGTTCGCCCTTCCAGTGACGCGCGATCTGGTCGTCGTGGAGGGCGTGATCGTAGATTGCGGGGCTCTCGATGCGGCCGTTGAACGTCGCGGCGGGCGCGCTTGGCGACGCCGACCCGATCGCCAGTGCAGCGCCGCCGAGTTTCGGTGCGGCGCGAAGCGTCGTGCGAGTAGACGTGGCGACGGCATGTGCACCCATCGTCGTCGCGGCAAGTGTCACTGTTCCTCCACCGCCGTCGACAGTCAGCGTCACACTCACCCAGCGGTTCAGGATCAATGGCTCATCGAGCTTGACGCTGACGTCGCCGTCGGTGGTGCCGATGGTTGCGGTCAGTCTGAGGTCCGCGTCGAGAGCCAGGGCAAAGCCGGTCGAGCCGGCGTGATTGGAAAGAACAACCTGCCGGCCCGCCGTCTTCCGCGTCGGATGGAGACGCAGCAGGATCGTCGTCGCCTGCGCGGCCGACAGCGCGCCGCCGATATCCGCCGTACCATACGATCCGAGTGGAACCGCCTCCGCCTTCGCCTCCGCGAGGTTGCGCACCGACATCTTGGTCGGCTCCGTCCTGACCCCACCGATTTCGGGGTTCGCATCCGCAGAGATTACCCGCACCACCGACGCGGTCACCGCGGCGCCCGTCGCATTGGAAACATGAAACTTGAGGGTCTCCCCGGGGCGGGCGGACAGGCGGTCGGCATAACCGGCGAGTGGCAGCATTGATCGGGCTCCGGCAAAGGCTTATTGCGTGATCCAATGATAGGAAGCAGCCGGCCCCGATTGAAAGGACCGTCTGCGCAAGTCACCCCCGCCATACCGGGGTGGCGGGATGAAGGGCGAGCCATGCGGGATATCCAGAAATTCGAGGTGAGCCTCAAGGCCGCCATCGTCGATCGCGGCCGTCTGCTGCTCGTCCAGGAGGCGGACACCGGCTACTGGGAACTGCCGGGCGGTCGCATCGACGTCGGCGAGGAGACACTGGGGCACGAAGCGATACTGGCGCGCGAAATTGCCGAGGAACTGGGAGGCGATGTGCGGATTGCGCCCCGCCACGAGGCGACGTCTCTCATCCGCCAGCGCCCGACCGACGGCCAGCACATTTTTCTCGTCATCCGCCTCTGCAGGTTCGTCGACGGATCGATCGCGCTCAGCCCCGAGCATCGCGCGTATCGCTGGTGCGCACCCGACGATTGGCGCACCCTGAATTTTCCGCCCTTGTCGGATTACGCCCGTGCGTTGAATTCGGCTTGGTCGATGGTTTGACGGCCCCTCGGATTTTCCTCGAGCCTCCGTAATCCCTACGAAAGTCGCGTTGGCATTTTGATGCGCCTCAACCAGGCATGGCGACAGACGACGAATAGTCGTCTCGACGCTTGGGGACACCGATGCGCATCGCGTTTCTCGCCGACATTCACGCCAACCTCGAGGCGTTCGAAGCCTGTCTTGCCGATATCAGCCGAAGATCAGTCGACAGATACGTCTTTCTCGGTGACATCGTCGGATATGGTGCCGACCCAGGGCGCTGCGTTGATATCGTGCGCGAGTATTGCGAGCACGGCGCAATCGCGTTGATGGGAAATCACGACGAGGCGGCGAGCGGGGCCAGTCGGTTCTCGCTGAACTCCGTTGCCGGCGCAGCTCTCGACTGGACTCGCGGTGTTCTCACACCCGACCAGTCCGCCTTCCTCGCGACGCTGCCGATGAAGGTGGTCGACGAAAGGTCCCTCTACGTTCATGCCTCCGCCGCCGACAGTCACCAGTTCCCCTACATTCACAGCTTGCGCGAAGCAGGCGAAAGCCTGCAGGCCACATCTCAGGCACTGACGGTCGTGGGCCACGTGCACGAGCCCGCGCTCTATCACATTTCTGCTACGGGAAAGGTGATGGGTTTCATCCCGATAGCCGGAACACCGATCCCGCTCTCGTCACAGCGCCGTTGGCTCGCCGTCATGGGGGCGGTCGGCCAGCCGCGCGACCGAAACCCTGCCGCCGCTTATGGCATTTTCGATACCGGGACGACGGAGGTGACGTATGTCCGCGTGCCCTACGACATTGAAAAGACGCAGCGGAAGATAAGGGCGGCCGGTCTGCCCGACATACTCTGGAAGCGGCTCGCGTCGGGGACATGAATAAATGGCCAAGGCAATTCTCGAACCAGGTTCTGTTGTCGACGGTTTCGTCATCGGCGAGCGCGTACACAAGGGCGGCATGGCGATTTTCTATGCAGTCACGCATCCCGACCACACCGTACCGATGCTGATGAAAGTGCCGATGCTGCTCGAGGGCGAAGACCCGGCAGCGATCGTCGGCTTCGAGATGGAGCAGATGATTCTGCCACGGCTATCCGGCCGGCATGCTCCGCGCCATATCGCAACCGGTGATTTCTCGGCACAGCCATACTTGGTCTACGAGCGCATCCCCGGCGATACGCTCTACAAAAAGATCGACGAGCTTCCGCTCCCGGCCGAAGACGTCGCCGCACTCGGCGTCAAGATCGCGACCGCTCTCAATGACATTCATCGCCAGAATGTCATCCACCTCGACATCAAGCCGTCGAACATCATCATCCGCGACGGCACGGGAGAGGCTGTTCTGATCGACTACGGGCTGTCGCGCCATCTGCATCTGCCGGACCTCATGGCGGAGGAGTTCCGTCTCCCCTATGGCACCGCACCCTATATGGCCCCGGAGCAGGTCTTCGGCATCCGTACCGACCCGCGCAGTGACCTCTTCGCCCTCGGTTGTCTGATGTATTTCTTTGCCACCGGGCGGCGGCCGTTCGGCGATCCGCAGTCGTTGAAGGGACTGAAGAAGCGTCTCTGGTGGGACCCGCCTCCGCCGCGTGCCCTGAATGACAGGATCCCGCCATGGCTGCAGGAAATCATTCTGCGCTGTCTCGCGCCGAACCCGGAGGCGCGCCACCCCACGGCAGCGCAACTCGCCTTCGACCTCTCGCACCCCGAGTCCGTTCCGCTCGGCCCGCGTGCGCAGAAATTGAAGCGCGATGCATGGTCGGAACGCGTCAAGCGAAAGTACCACCCCGCCTCGTTCCGGCCCACGCCTCTGCGCGACATGGCTACAGAACAGAAGATCTCCACAGCCCCGATCGTCGCTGTCGCCATCGATCTGACCGAAAGCCATAAGGATCTGTCGGATTCCCTGCGTCAGACCGTCGAGCGCATTCTCACGACCGTGCCTGACGCGCGGCTCGCGGTGCTCAACGTGCGCAAGCCGAACCTCGTCACGATCGATGCGACGCTGGACGAGGAGGGACGCTCGATCCACGTCCAGAAACTTGTGCAATTGAAGGACTGGGCGCGACCGTTCGCGATAAGCCCCGAGCGCATGAGCTATCACGTTCTCGAGGGCCTGGATGCGGGCGCGGCGCTGCTGAGCTACATTCGCACCAACCACGTCGATCATGTCGTGCTCGGCGCACGGACCGACGCCCGGTTCCGCAACATACTCGGCTCGGTCTCTGCTGAAATCGTGCAGAATGCACCGTGCACGGTCACTGTCGTGAGAAAACCTCGCGACTATGCCGCAGAAACCGCGACCATGACCGGTGACGTGCGCTTGTGATTTGGCTCGCTGCGGTCAGCGCTGGCCCTTGAGATCCTGAAAGCGCTTGAGGGCTGCTTCGGGGCCCGAATACGCCTCCTGCCGTTCGACCGACCAGTACCTGAGTTCGGTCAGCGCGATGACGTCCCCCGTGACCGCACAGCGCACGAAATCACCCGGCTGCAAGACCTGGAACTCCCCGTCCAGATAACGCAGGCGCGCCTCACCCTTGAGGCCCAGCAATCGTTCGATGCGGTTCATCATGTGCAATCCGTGTTTCGGCCCAAGCTCCTAGCAAATCCCGTGCGATCAGAAAAGCGATCCCTGCCCCGATCCGCCTGATGTCGGCTTCCGGGCTGGTGCCGTACGACGTGGCATCTGCAGCGGCCGCGCCCC
>DAOMWV010000025.1:0-21898 GCA_035436725.1 Hyphomicrobiaceae bacterium | reverse complement strand
AGGTGGCGAACAGGTAGGGCCGAAACGCTTCGCGTTCATTCTTGTAGAGGCCGGGCGCGACGAACTTGTAAATTTCGTAGGCGATCAGGGGAAAGGCGAGGAACGCGGCACCGAACATTGCGAGCTTGATGTTGGTGTAGAGCTGCTCGAGAAAGTGCGTCGCGATCAACTTTGCCTTGTCAGCCCCGACGACACGGACGAAGGGGCCGACGAGGATGTTGTAGATCGGTTTGGCGAAGTAGAAGCAGACCACGAACATCGCAAGAAAGCCGAACAGCGAGTGAATTAGTCGCGTTCGCAGTTCGGTCAGGTGCTCGATGAGCGGCGCCCGTGAGGCGTCGATCTCGTCCTGGCCGTCGCGGCTGCCGTCCGATGGCTTGCTGGCGGTCACGTCTTGCATGAAATCTCAGGTATCCGTTCGGGCGGTTCAGGTTCCGGTCTTCGCGGTCTCCGCAGCAGGTGCGGGAGTGGGCGCATTCGCGATGGTCACATCGGTCTCGGCCGGAGGCTGCAAAGCGGCAGGCAGATCCGATGGTCCGGGTGTCGATGCCGGCGTATTCGAAGTGATCGCACTGTCGATTTCGGCTTCGGAAAGACGCATTTCACGTTCGACGTTGGACTGGGCGTCTCGCATCGTCTGCTCGACATCGCGACCGACGTTCTCGACCTGCTTCTTGATACTGTCGAGTTCGGTTTCGCGCATCGCTTCGTCGAACTGGGCGCGGAAATCGGCAGCATGCCGGCGGATCATGCCGACGTACTTGCCGATCGTGCGCAGCAGGATAGGCAGGTCCTTGGGTCCGACGACGATGAGCGCGACGATCCCGAGAATGAGCAGCTTGCTTGACGTCAGATCGAACATACGTCGGTCGTTTCTCGGGTCGTTTCCCGTCGTTCCTGCCAGCCGTTGACGGCGGCGATACAGGGCCGGCACATCATGTTGGTGCCGTGCCCCTCATGGCTCCTCGACCAACCGGGCAAATCACGTCTCGTCCGTGACGCACCGACCGACCGTACGAGGTGTTATCAGCCGGTCTTGTTCGTCGTGGTGCCGGTCGTACCGCTTTCGGACCCCACGCGGGCCTCGATCTGCTTTTTCGACTCCTCGGCCTGCTTGGTGGCATCGTCGTCGGCGAGACCTTTCTTGAAGCTCTTGATGCCCTCGGCCATGTCACCCATGATCGAAGATATCTTGCCTTTGCCGCCAAACACCAAAAGGCCGATCACAAGCAGGATCAGCCAGTGCCAGATGCTCGTGCTTCCCATTGATTTCTCTCCCGAATATTTGTCCAGCTGGAGGTTTGACGGCACTATTGCAGAAAGGCCGCAGTGGTTCAAGCAATGCTGACGTTGGATCGAGCGACTTTCTTCGGTCGTCACGGCGCCGCCATCGAGCCGCTTCATGTTAGCTGGGGAACGATCACCGGTTCAGCAAGGCGGGATTGACGCTCTCTGAGGGATTGGCAATGGTCGGGTGGGGTTGAAGGAGATTCTCGCGTCATGACGGGGAAAGCATTTGCGGCCGCTGCGGGGGTTGCACTGACGGCGTTGGTGCTGGCGGGCTGTGGAAATTCGTCGGGTGGCTCGGGAATTACGACGGCGGGCCTGCTCGACGGAAACAAGCCGGCGGCGGGGGAAGGGCCCCGGATTTCGAACGACGACCCGATGGCGCGGCCGGTGCAGGTGGCCTGGACCTCGGCCCGGGCGCAGCGTTGCGGTTTCAACTTCAATGCCGCCAATCTCAGGGGAAATTTCATCGCCGCCGAGCAGCGTAACGGCCAACCGGTCGACCAGGTCACGAAGGTCTACGACCAGACTTTCGCGCAGATCGCGACCCAGATCGCCGGGCAGGGTGATTTCTGTTCGGACAAGAAGACGGCGCAGATCAAGGCGGACCTGACGCGGCATCTCGCGGGCGACTACACGCCGAACCTGCCTCAGCCCAAGGTCGTCGCACAAAAGGGCTGGTTCGAAACCGACGAGGACGGAAAGGCCAAGGAAACATTCAATTCCGGCACTTTCTGGCGTGACCTCGAAGACAGGAAGCAGGGCAGGAAGTAGTGCGCGCGTCCGGACGCACTCGCGTCATGGTCCCAGGCGCTGAAACCGGAACAGTTCATGCGTGAAAAGCTGCTGACACTTGAACTGCTCGTCAGTGGAGGGGCCGGGCTCGTGCTGTTGCTGGTGCCGGGGCTTGCGAGCCGAGTCCTGGGGTGGGGGGTGCCGTCTTCCCTGGTCTGGCCGCGGCTGACGGGTGCGATACTGATGGGGCTTGCGGTGGCGACCGCTGCCCATCTGGCGGGTTGGTCGAAGACCGGTCTCGAGGGCGGACTTGGGCTTGCCGGGCATGTGGCCATCAATTTTGTCGTGAGCTTCGTGCTGCTGTCGATCGCCATCGTGGGGGCGCCGATGCCGACGCGGCGGGGACGCTGGATGGCAGCGCTCATCGCCCTTTGCCTGATCGTGCTCGGTCTCGCGCAGATCGCGCATCTCTGAGGTTAACCAATCGGCAATTGATGCGTAGCCGGATGATAGTCCCGGCGGTAACCCTTTTTGGCATGTTGATTGCGTACAAAAGCTCCGCACGTCCGTGAGATCGTTCTGGAGCACAGTCATGACCTCGGCAGCCTCGCCGTTCGACGCGATCCGTCCCATTCGGGGACAAGGCGTGACGCGGCGTGCCGTTTCAACCAGTGCGATGAGGGATGGCCGGGCACTGTCGAGAGTTGGCAGTGTCACGAGCTTCGACGTCGCGACGACGGTCGATGAATTTCTGGCTCTGGGCGAGGCCTGGCAACGGCTCGAGGAGCGGGTCGGGGCGGACACGGGACTGTTCCAGCGATTTTCCTGGCTGTCGCTCTGGTGCAAGCATTTCGTCGACGAGAAAAGTGGAGACCTTTGTGTGGTGACCGTCCGGCGTGACGGCGAACTGGTCTGCGCACTGCCGCTCGTAGTGCAAAACGTGCTCGGACTTCGCCAGTTGACGGTGATGGGCGGGCCGGTCTCGCAATACAGTGACGCGCTCGTTGTCGAGGGGCCAGACAGGATCGGTTATCTCAGACAGGCCTGGACGATCGCGATGGAACACGCGCGGCCATCGCTTGTGCGGATCGTGAAGGTTCGCGAGGATGCAGCACTTGCACAGTTCCTCTCTGCGCGCGGAGCGATCGAAACATCTCACGAGTTTGCGCCCTTCGTGCGGCTCGACGCTTTCGAAAGCGAGACTGCCTACTGGAAGAGATTCTCTGCCAAGAAGCTCAAGAACCTCCGCCGGTTGAAAAGGCGGCTCGAGGAGCGTGGCCCTTACTCGTTCGACTGGGCGCTCGAGGGGCGTGCTGCGGAACACGCGGTCGGTCTCATGATGGTTCTGAAGCGCGCCTGGCTCAGGGAGCGGGGCTGCTTTTCGAAGGCCTTCGGAGATCCCCGTTTCGAGCGCTTTTTTGCCGAGGCCGCGCAGCAGAGCGCTACAACCGGCGTCGAGATGTCGACGCTCACTACGGCTGGCGAGACGGCGAATTCGATGCTGTCGGTCGCATGGAAGGGCCGCATGGTGCTGCACGTGATCGCCTACAATCTCAAGCACGAGCGATCTTCAGCGGGGACGTTGCACGTCGAAGCAATGATCCACGAGGCGTTCCGGCGCGGCGTCCGCGTCATCGATTTTCTTGCGCCGCACCAAGATTACAAGAAGGAATGGACGGACGATGCGGTGCGCGTCAGCGATTTTGCCGTTCCGGTCACAGCCGCCGGGCACATCTATACACGTGTGTATTTGCAGCTGGTGCGCGAAGGCCTGAAAACGCTGGCGCGTCTGCTGCCCGCGTCACTGACGCGGCGTGTCGCGGGGCTCATGGCGCGTGGATGATCTGCGTCGGTCCCAATCCGCCGCGCCAGGCTGCAGGTCAAATGTCGAAGAAGACGGTTTCATCTTCTGACTGGAATTTGATGTCGAAGGTGTAGACGGGCTTGCCGTCGCGCAGGGTGCGCTCGGCGATCAGGGTCTTCCGGCGCTGGGCCAACTCGATCGCATTGAGGATCGGGTCTTTTGCGTTGGCTTCCGTCTCGTCGGCGAAGTACATGCGTGTCTGAAGACCAATATTGATGCCGCGCGCGACGATCCAGAACGAGATATGCGGCGCCATTTCCGGCTTGCCGACGCGGCCCGGAACCTTGCCGGGCTTGACGGTCTCGAATGTATAGAGGCCGGTTTCGAAGTTGGAGCCGGTGCGGCCCCAGCCACGAAACTTCGCATCACGCGGGCCGGAGCGGGCGTCGGCGGGGTGGGGATATTTGCCGAAGCTGTCGGCCTGCCAGATCTCGAGCAGGACGTCCCTGATGGGGGCGCCTGATCCGTCGAAGACACGGCCCTCAATCGTGATGTGCTCGCCGGGTGTTTCGGGCGTGGTCAGGACGCCGGAAAAATTCTTCTCGAAGATGTCGAAGCCGGCCTGCTCGGGGATGAGGCCGATGTGAACGTACGGTCCTGCCGTCTGCGACGGCGTCTCGCGGAGATAGTCGAGGCGGGTGTTCATGGGCTCACATGCCTTCCAGCTTGTTTTCGAACAGTGTCTGCCTGCGGCCGCGGAGCACGATGTCGAAGCGATAGGCGAGGCTGTCCTGGGGCAGACCAGCGTTGTAGTCGAGTGGTGCGATCAGGCTTTTGACGGCGTCAGGGTCGGGCAGCGTCTGCACGATCGGGCATTTCGGTATCAGCGGATCGCCTTCGAAATACATCTGCGTGATGAGGCGCTGGGCGAAGCCGGAGCCGAAGACGGACAGGTGGATGTGGGCGGGGCGCCAGCTGTTGTTGTAGTTTTTCCAGGGATACGGGCCGGGCTTGATCGTGCGATAGAAGTAATAGCCGTTCTCGTCGGTGAGGCAGCGGCCGCAGCCGCCGAAATTCGGGTCGATCGGTCCGATGTAGGTATCGTTGCGGTGGCGGTAGCGGCCGGCGGCATTGGCCTGCCAGACTTCGACCAGAGTGTTCGGTACCGGGCGGCCGCTCTCGTCGAGGACGCGCCCGTGGACGACGATGCGTTCGCCGATGGGGTCGCCGGTCTGCGCAAAGTTCCTTATCAGGTCGTTGTCGAGCGGGCCGAGATCGGCCTGGCCGAACGTCGGTCCGGTGATCTCTGAAAGCGTATTGTCGAGCGAGAGGAGGGCGTGGCGCGGGGAGCGGAGCACGCTCGTCTTGTAGCCGGGGGTGTAGCCGGCGGGATGCCGGCTCCGGTCGCGGACGAAGAACTCGGATGTGTCTGGCCTGACGTTGGGGCGCATTTGGGCTCGTTCCGACGGTCTCGAACTGCTGGGGCTTCAGCGACAAGTGTGCCCGGGCCGGCGCTGTGTCGTGGGGCAGAGCGCCGGTGCAGGCCGATACTGCGACAAATGATGCTTCGAATAAACGACTATGTTATCATAGGACGCATGAATGAAATCGATCATTTGGACATCGACGGGCGGCTGCTTCTGATTTTCCTCGCAGTGGTCAGGACAGGAGCGGCGACGGCGGCGGCTGCGGAACTGGGCCTCACGCAGTCGGCCGTCAGTCATGCCCTGAAACGGCTGGCGGGGATCGTCGGCGAGCCGCTCTTCGTCAAGCGCGGGCGGGGAATCGTGGCGACGCAACGGGCGCTTGCGCTGGAGCCCAGGGCGCGAACGCTCGTGGAGCAGATGCGGAGTTTTGCCGCACAACCCAGGTTCGAGCCCTCATCCGCGCGGATCACGCTCAAGGTTGCCGCGAACGACCTGCAACGCGATCTCGTCCTGCCGGAGTTCTGGCGATTGGTGTCGGCCGAAGTCGAGCGGTTCACGCTCCGGGTTGTGCCGTCGGAGGTGCCTCACGTGGATATGTTGCGATCGGACGCGTGTGACCTGTTGCTCACACCGTATCCACCGTCCGGGTCGCGGGAGCTTCTGCAGCGGCTGGTGTTCAAGGACCGCTTCGTGTGCTTCACCGATGCCGACGTGCGGCAGCCGCCGAGGACGCGGCGGGAGTACGCCGAGGCGGAGCATGTCACGGTCGTGCATCCGTCGGGGGTGATGCTGCAATTCGACAAGGCGCTGGCGGCGGCCGGTGTGGAGCGGCGCATCGCGGTGATCGCGCCCACGTTCGCCGGTGTTTCAGCCTTCCTGAAGGGGACACCTCTGGTTGCGACCTTGCCGAGCCTGCTCGACGTGCATCTCATGCGTGGGTTCAGGTCGGGTCCTTTGCCGCTGCCGATCGGCGGGGCGGGGCGGCACGCCGTCCTGGCCATGTACATGGTCTGGCATGCGCGGACGCAGACCGATCCCATGCACCAGTGGCTGAGGCAGAAGCTGGTTGCGGCGGCAGGTGTTGCGATGAAAGCGCGGGGCGACCTGCGCTGACTGCAGGCCGGCATGCGTCCCTGTGATGCCGGACGGGACCAAGGCAGGGTTGCGCCGGGGCTGCGAAGCAGTCACACAGCACGCGAGAAGGAGAGACGATCGTGAGCGAGGCGCACGACAAGGGCGGTGGCAATCGCGCGCCGGAACTGCCGCTGCCGTCGCTGCAGCCCAAGCCGCACGTGATGGGTGCCACGGAGTACGGGCTGATCCTGCTGCAGTCCATGCTGTGGGGGAGCCAGTTCTTTTTCGTGGGCGTGGTGAAAGCGGAGCTGCAGCCGTGGGCGATGGGCGTGCTCCGTCTGCTGCCGGCGCTGGTTGTGCTGTTCACGGTGATGGCGATATTTCGTGTGCGGCTGCCGGGGCAGATCAGGGACTGGTGGCTTTTTCTTCCTTTCGCCGCGCTCAACAACGCGGTGCCGTTCTATTTTCTCGTGCTGGGCCAGCGCGAGGTGACCGGCGGGATCGCGGCGATTTTCAATGCGACGGCGCCGCTCTTCACGCTCGTCCTCGCGCATTTTTTCCTGAACGACGAACGGCTGTCGTGGCGTCGGGTGTTCGGTGTCCTGGTGGGAATCGCGGGCATCGGCGTGCTGACGGGGCTGTCGGGAGCGACGGGGAGCTACGTCGCACAAGCGTATCTTCTGGCGGGTGCGAGTTGTTATGCGATGGCCAACGTGTACGCGCGAAAGTTCCTGATCGGGCATCACGCGTTCGCAATGGCGACGATGCAGATGCTGCTGGCTCTGGTGATCAGTCTTGCAGCGTTCCTCGCATTCGAACTCGGCCCGGAAACGAAGGCGCCATCGATGAATGCGTTCATTGGCGTGATGGCGATGGGCTTTCTCGGCTCGGGGTTCGCATCGCTCTGTCACTTCACGATCCTGAAGCGAGCAGGGGCGACCAACGCCATCCTCGTGACGATCATCCTGCCGGTCACGCCGATCGTGCTCGGGTTCATCTTTCTCGGGGAGACGATCGGCATCCGCGAAATCGCAGGCGGCATGATCATCGCGCTGGCGCTGCTCATCATCGACGGGCGCGTCCTGCGCTGGTTTCGGCGGGATCGCGGGCAGTCTGGAGACGCGCGATGAGTGCGACGACGCTTCCTGCACCGACTCACCGGCAGATGTCGGGCTATGACTGGTTTCTCCTCGCCATCTGTGCAGTGTGTTGGGGAAGCGCCTACACGTTCAACAAGATTTCGATCACGGAACTGCAACCGTTCTCCATCACCGTGTCGCGCCTCGTCATTGCGCTCACGATCCTGTGGGGCATGATCGCGTTGGCGCGCCTGCCGGTGCCGATGGCACCTGCGCTCTGGGCGCAATTCTTCGGTTATGCGTTGCTCTCCAACGTGGTTCCGTTCTGGCTCGTCCTCTATGGCCAGCGGGAGACCGCGTCCGGGCTTGCGGCGGTAATCGGGGCAACATCTCCGATCTTCACGCTGGTCCTGATGTGGGCGCTGCGCAAGGACCCGACGCTCGACTGGCGGAAACTCCTCGCGATCCTGACCGGTGTGGCGGGGGTGGCGATCGTCTTCGCGCCGGCGGTGACGGAGGGCTGGGGCAAGGGTGCGGAAGGGAAGGCGGCGCTGCTCCTCGCGTCACTGCTCTATGCTTTCGGTGCCATCTATGCGCGGCGTTTCGTGCATCTCGACGTGCGGCTGATCGCGGCGATGCAGATGACGGCGGGGCTGCTGATCACGGTGCCACTCACTGTGCTCATCGAGCGGCCATGGGAGCAGGGCTGGCCGTCGTGGCCAGTCGTCGCAGCGGTGGTTTTCACGGCGCTATTCGGGACCGTCGTCGCATCACTCACGTTCTTCACGATCATGCGACGGCAGGGGCCGACGAACACGATGCTGGTCACGCTTCTCGTGCCGGTGACGCCGCTCATCCTCGGTGCGCTCTGGTTCGGGGAGGCATTGAGCGGGCGTGAGTTCGCGGGGGCGTGTGTGATCGCACTGTCGCTCGTCATCGTCGACGGGCGGGTTTTCAGGTGGCTGGCGGGAGCCGGAAACGGACGGGACGGGGAACGTGGCTGAAGAAACGGGGGCAGTGCGGAAGCAGGATGTCGGCGGCGCCGTCATGTTCATGATGCTGGCGCTGGTATCGTTCACGCTCGTTGCGATCGCGGGGCGGGCAGCCGCGAAGGGGGTCACGACGGTCGAATTGATGCTGATCCGGAGCGTGCTGGGAGCAATCATCATCGTCGTCATTGCGACGGCGACCGGTGCGCGTCTTGCAGACTTCAAGTCGGAGCGGCTCGGGCTCCATGCCGGGCGCAGCCTGGTGCACTTCGGGGCACAATTCAGCTGGCTCTATGCGCTGACGCTTATCCCGCTCGCGGAACTGTTCGCACTCGAGTTCACCGCGCCGCTGTGGGTTGCACTGCTGGCGCCGATCGTTCTCAGGGAGCGGCTCACGATCTGGCGGGTTCTTGCGGCGCTGCTCGGGTTCGTCGGCGCTATGATCGTGGTGCAACCGGGCCTGCTTGCAGGGACCGTCGGCTTCAGGTTCTCGGAAGGGTCGCTCTATGCGATTGCGTCGGCGGTCGGGTTCGCGATCAGCATGGTGGCCACCAAGTTTCTGACGCGGACCGAGACGGTGTTGCGCATTCTGTTCTACATGCATGCGTTCCAGGCTGTCATCGCGGCGATCCTGCTGCGCGGGCGGATCCCGATGCCGGATGCGGTCACCATGATGTGGGTCGTGGCGGTTACGCTCGCGGGACTTACGGCGCACTACGGTCTCGCCAAGGCGTTCTCGAAGGCGGATGCCATCATCGTCGCGCCACTCGATTTCTTCCGTCTGCCGCTGATCGCGCTCGTCGGCGCGGTTCTCTATGGGGAGGGTCTGGCACCGACACTGCTGGTCGGGGCGGCGTTCGTCGTCATCGGGAACCTGGTGAACTTGTATGGCGAGCGAAGAACTGCGACGCGATCGAAAGTGTAGTCGTGATGCAACGCATGCAGCGCAATTGTGATTGCATCTGCGCGTGACGCCTGCGCGGGCACTGGTCCAAGTTCGGAAGATGTGTGCGTCATCGACAGGTGCGATGATTCGCAATCTCCGGGGGGAGCATGGCGGGATTTCGGTTCGAGGCGCTGAGGAGACTCGCCGTCGGTGGGGTCTGGATCGTGATCGGCGTCGGTGCGGCCATAGAGGCTCGTGCGGGAACGTTCGAAGTCAAGGACACCGATGTCGAGAGGGGGCAAACGGAAATCGGCACGAACAATGCTTTCTTTTCCGGGTATCCCGCGAACGCCGACACTGTGCGTTTCAGCAACGAGATATCGATTGCGAGGGGGATGACGAGTTGGTGGCTCGCCGCTGTGAAAGCGAATGGCGACAAGGACGTCGACGGCTCATTCAAGTACGGCACGGTCGGGACCGAACATATCATTACGCTCCGGAAGTTCGGTAACGGGTTCGGGATCGCGCTCTATGGCGGTGTCGATGTGGCGGTCGCGAATGAGGCAACGAATGCCTTCAATTTCGGGCCGATTCTCAAGTTCGGTTCGGACGAGCTTTCATTCGGGCTGAATACGTTCTTCACGCGAACGTTTGGGCAGAACAGATCGAACGGAGTCGATTTCTCCTATTCCTGGAATGTGAAGCGGGAGGTGCGCGAAGGGTTCTCCGTCGGCATCGAGGGGCATGGCGCGATTGCCGATATCGCGCATGCGCAGGGCCTCGCTTTCCAGGAACACCGTATCGGTCCTGTGCTCTACTTCGAAAAGCCGCTCGGGAAAGCAGGTGCCTCGGGCAAGCCCATGAAGCTCGGCGTCAAAGAGCCGGCCGCCGACAAGGAGGGCGCGGACGGACCGAAACTCGCTGTCGAAGCCGGAGCGTTTTTCGGCCTGACCGACGGCACCCAGGATCGCGCCTACAAGCTCAAGGGCGCGATCCAGTTCTGAGTTCGATGACGCCGATCACTTTTCAGGCAGGGTTCGCGCGTAGACGAGCACCGCGGCGGCATCCGACAACAGCAGGGCACGGTAGTTGATCATCGCGGCGCCGGGATGCGAGTTGCGGATCTTGTGCAGCACTTCCCACGGCAGCTTGTTGGCTTCGGTGCCGACGTAGGCGGGATCATCCTTCGTGCCCCAATTGAGCAGCCGGCCGTCGAAACCGTGGCAGGCAGCGCAAGTCGTTTCAAACAGGGCCTGGCCGCGACGCACGTCGCCTTTCGGGTTTCCGGTACGGGTATCGCGTACCGTGTTGACGTCATGCTGGCCCCTGGAGACGAACAGGGCGACGCGCCGCAGCGCCGAGTCGGGGATCATGTCCGACGTATAGCCGTGCGAGGGTCCGCGCAGGGTGGCCATGATTTTTGCAGTGTCGTCACCGATCGCGCCGCGAATGCCGACGATGCCGGTGTAGTGATCACCTTTCGAGAATTCACCCGAAGCGCCCCGATAGTCCCAGCCATGGCATTCGACGCAGCGCCAGGTATTGGCGCCGGTCGTCTTGCCCGAAGCGGGATACTTCGGATTTGTCGCGGCTGGCTTTTTCTTGTCGAGTGCGTCCCACCATTTGTCGTAGATGCGGCCGCCAGCGGCGAGTTCCCACGCCATGCTGGGCTTTGCAGGGGCGCCGTGCACGAACTCCTGCGCGGCGTCAGAGTGCGGCGCCGGTTTTGGACTTTGAGCCGATAGCGGGGCCGATACGGCGAGCGTCGATGCAAAAAATGCCGTCACCGCCATGGCAATGTGCGCTTTGCTGATTTTTGCCTGCAGCATCTAAGTGCCTCTCGGGAAAGACTTCACGGGAAGCAGCTTTGCATTTAATTGCGCACTATCGCAAGCGCGCAATTATGATCTTGATTTGCGCACTTTTGCGCGATCGCATTCAAGCGGCCGGCGCAATCATGGGCGGGACGCGCTTCTGATAGGCTTGGCCGATGCGGAACAGCAGGCTCTCTGCGTACGGCTTGGCGATCAGCTGGATGCCGACCGGCAGTTCCCCGGCGGAGCGCGGTATGGGCAAGGTAAGCGTCGGCAAGCCGAAATAATTGATCGGCCGGCAGAACTTGACGACACGCGCCATGATCTGCTGCACGGTCGGACCACCGGCGACGTCGAGTTCGGCGATTGTCGGGAGCGGGTCGGCCGTGACCGGCAGGATCGCGACATCGCATTGCTTGAAAGTGGTTTCGAGAGTGCGGGCGAGCATGGTGCCGCGCGCACGCAGCGCGGTCATGTGATCGACGGCCGGGACGAAGTGGCCGACTTCGAGGCGTGCTCGAACCTGAGGACCGTAGTCATCGGGCCTCGTCATCATGTAGCCGGCGTGGGCGGACGCGGCATCCGGGAGCTGCATGGCCTGTGTGAGGTGATCGATCGTGTTCCAGTCGGGGAAGCGGCACGACGACTTGACGAGGCCGGTTGCGACGAGTTCGGCAAGTGCACGCTCGAGGCCCTTCTGGATGTCGGGATGGGCTTCCGAGATGACGGCTTCGTCGATGCCGAGCCGGATGCCGGCAACGGGTTTGTCGATGTCGGCGAGATAATCAGGAACCGGGACCGTGGACGAAGAGGCATCGCGCGCGTCGTGGCCGGCGACGACATTCAGAAGAAGCGCGAGATCCTCGACGTGGCGTGCGATGAAGCCGAGCGTGTCGAGGCAGAGTGCGAGCGGCATCGCGCCAGCGCGGCTGACGCGGCCCCATGTGGGCTTGATCGAAGTAATGCCGCAGTTCGCGGCGGGCAGGCGAAGCGATCCGGCAGTGTCTGATCCGAGGCCGGCGGGGATCGCGCCCATCGCGACGGCGCAGGCTGTGCCGGAGGACGAGCCGCCGGTGATACGCGTGGGGTCCCAGGGATTGCGCGCGTGGCCGAGGACGTAGTTGTGGCCGGTAGGACCAAATGCGAACTCGGTCAGATGGAGTGCTGCGAGTTCGAGAGCGCCGGCGTCACGAAGGCGCTGGATCACGGTCGCATTGGAGGTGGCGGGTTTGTCGGCGCGGATGCGGGCGCCCCAGCTTGCGATCTTTCCGGTGCGGTCGAACATGTCCTTGTGGGCGAGGGGCAGGCCGGCGAGCGGGGCGAGCTTTTCACCCTTGGCGCGGGCAGCGTCGACCTTGCGGGCTGCGGCAATCGCCTCATCACGCTCGGAGGTTATGACGCAGTTGGTGCGCGTGTGTGCGGCTTCCAGGCGCCGCGACGCCTCGACCGTTGCTTCTTCGCTCGAAATCCTGCGGGCGGCGAGGGCTGTGGAGAGGGCACGGGCGGACAGGTTCGGAAAATCGGCGAGAGCGGACATCACTTCGCCTCCGCGGTGAGGTTGCGGCGGAAATCGTCGACGTCGGCACCGAGCGGCAGTTCGAGGGCGACCTTGCGCACCGTTTTCGAGACAGTCGCCACGTGATCGCGGGCGGCGCGGCGGCGTTCCTCGGGGATGTCGAGATAGTCGGCAGGGGTGACTGTAATGCTCGTCGCAGGTTGTGATGACATGGTGGGGCTACCGGTGTTGTCGCGATTAGATGGGCCGCACGGTAGCCAGACGACGAGTGCGGGACAACTGCGGCTGTCGCGCGTTGGCCATCCGATTATGGGCGGGTAGGCCGGGCGAGTTCGGGCCGGTACTCGAAATGCATGGTGTCGTAGTGGTGCCAGCGGCCGCCCCAGACGAAGCCGTGCTGTTCGAAAATGGCGACGATTTCCAGGGGAATCGCGTTGCGCCAGACAGGACCGCTGGCCGCAAGCGGCTTCTGCCAGCGCCAGTAGTGGGACGGGGCGACGGCGATGTCGATAGCGATGCCGAAGCCGTGGGCGCTGGGGTTCGTGGTTCCGGCGACGGGGCGGCAATTGTAGGTCCCGGCCGACGGCGAGAGATACTTCGTGAATGCGGGGCCGAGGTCGTCGAGAGCGCGGCTGACGGCCTCGAGGCGTTCGGCGACGCCGTTGATGCGTGTGACCTGGAGCTTTGCCGGCGCCGTGCGCGGCAGCCAGTCAATGGTTACGAGGTTCTTGCGCACCTCGTCGCGGCGGCAGTCGCCGTACATCTTCGCAAAAAAGGCTGCAGGGCGAGCGCGGCCGGGGTCGGCATTGCGTTCTGGTGCGACGGCTGGGGCGCCGGCGGCCGGGTAGGGATAGCGGAAGATGTCTTCGAGATCGGGCCGGTCGAGCCAGACGGTGTGCGACTTGTCCGGAATTCCGTCGTCGAGAGGCAAGCGCGTGCCGTCCTTGAAAAGGAGGTCGCGGCCGTCGCGGCCGATGACGAAGTCCGGATAGGCGCGGGCGAGCCGGGTGGCCGCCTCGTCGATCGGATCGGCGATTGCGTGACCGCAGAGATGGAGCACAACAGTCAGAAACGCCATGACGCAGCTCATGGAGAGCTGCAACACGTTGCGTCGCTTCAATGCACCAGGCGTCATGCCGTGGCAGGCCCTTTACCGACCCCACCGCTGGTCGGCGAAAATGTGGACACCGAAGCGGCGCGGCAGAGGCGCCGAACTGTAGTAGGCCGAACCGTAACTGTAACGGATCGGCGGTGCAGGTCTATATGCTGGTGGTGCGCCGGGACCGTCCGCGCGCGCTATCCTGCGTTGTCTTTTCGATTTGGCGACCCGCTTCGTCGCTGCCGCTTCGCGCGCGGTATCGCCATTATCTGCGACGTCCGTTCTTTGGGGGGGGCGGTGGTCGGTCGGGGACGGCGACGGTTCAGAACTCGACAATGCGGGGCCGGGCTGCGGCCGTTGGTCTGATGCAGACGGACGCGGCGCTCCGACCGACATGCGTCCGGGTAGCGGAGCAGGGGCCACGGTTGGCAGATCTTTCACCTCCGCCACGGTCGTCGACCATGCAGATGTCGCGGGAGCGGCCAGCGGCACGTTCGTCGGGCCTTCGGCACGGGCCACGGTCGATACTGCAGAGGCGTCAGACGTGGCCGGCTTGCTCACAACCTGCTCCGTCGCCTGCTGCGTCGCAGCGCGCCTCGGCAGCTGCGCGGGCTTCTGTGCGACAATGGCGTTGGGCAGGCAGCGACCGGCGGCGGACAACTTCTGGCCGGACGGGCATGACGCCTGGGCGCAGGCGTTGCCTGGATGGCCCTGGACGAGCATCTTGAGTATGTGGTCGGGCTGATCGACAGGTAGCGTGGCATTGACCCGCTCGACGAACTCTCGCATGGCCTTGCGCGTCGGATCAGACCACTCGCCGTTCACTTCACCGCCATAGCAGCCGACGCGGCGGAGTTCGCCCTGAATGGCTTTTGTGAGTTCGGCAAGACTCGCGGACCCAGATGCCTGCGAATTCGTGGCGGAGGACGAGGTCACGAGCAGTTTCGGTCCCGGAGACGTGGGCTTGCGCTCGACGGGTTCGATGCTGCCGGTGACGACCGTTGACGATGCGGTTGCCGGTTTCGGGATCGCCCGAGGCAGCGCAGCGGGGGCGACGGCCGTAGCTGCAACACCCGGCGATGGAATGCCCGTTCCTTCGTTGCGCGGCTCAGTCGCGCCTTGCGGCCCAAGGGCCAGCCGAACAATGTCGGAAAGCTGCCTTTCCGCGTCGCGATCGACAGCAGGAAGAACGAGAGCTGCCGTGCCAAGACCCGCCAATACCAAGAATACACCGGTCGCCTTGCTCATAGCCCTACTCCGAATACATGCAATCCAGACGTCGCAACTGGGTCGGTACTCGACTGGTTGACTGTTCACTACATCGCGGCAGATCGAAACTTCTATTCGCCGGCCGGTCCAGCTCGTTCATGCGGTGCCTTGGAGTCGTCATCCCCGCAGCGAAAGATCTGCATACATACTTTCCAGCTCTGCTGCATCAGGCTGCGCACAGATGATTGTGGAGGCATGACATCTCCGCAACAGTATGAGACCGCGGTGGCGATCCGCTCTTCTCCTCCCACAACCAGCTGCCCTTCCGCGGTTTCCTCTGGTGTCGGAACCCAGAAGTGCCGGAGTTTCAAGGTCTGCAATCTTCAGGTCCGTCATCGGGCGTCTCGTACATCAGCGCGATTTTAACGGCTGCCACTCGATCCAATGCCGTTCCGGCGAGGGAAAGTCTTTCAAGTAGCGCATCCGAGTAGCGCATCAAGCAATCGAAACGTCCGAACCATCAAGGAGACGCGCGACGATCGCCG
This sequence comes from Hyphomicrobiaceae bacterium, assembly GCA_035436725.1. Taxonomy (GTDB): domain Bacteria; phylum Pseudomonadota; class Alphaproteobacteria; order Rhizobiales; family Hyphomicrobiaceae; genus JABFRJ01. The sequence goes on along the minus strand of DAOMWV010000025.1, from coordinate 6,434 downwards.
CATGCCTCCATCCCGCAATGTTGCGTATCCTACCGGTGAAGTTCAGGTGCTGCAAACGATGATTGCAGCCGATGAGTTCAAATACAACTTACCGGATACGTAACGGCAGCAGGGAGACGAGGCACCCGATGGAGCCACGAGGATGTCATGCAACACTAGATCTCGCGGTTATTGGCCAACTCAACCGCAAGATGATGAGTTCATGCGTGACTCCGCTGTGTGAAGCCTGTGAATGGTTTGTGGAAAAGCGGACCGAGCCCCGATGTTAAAAAGTCGCCTTGCGGAGTGCCCGCGATGGCAGAGCGGATGGCCTGCAGGTCACACTCGATCCACCACTTGATTCGTATGGCCCTGATAAAATTCGCAAAAGCTAACGAATCGTGTACGTGCGGTAATGAGGGCAGGAGTATATGCTGTTCAATTGGCAGTTATTCCTTCCGGCCTCGGGCTGTTAATATGTTGTGGATGTCGAGCGGCGACAGGCACAAGGTATTGGCAGACCGGCAAGCGACGCAAACGCCACGCGCGACCCAGGGTTGTGGTTCGGTTCGACCGTTTGGGACGGTTTTACCGGAGACGATCTGAAGGTCGGGTGCCCACCGTGGTTCTACGGCGGCGAAACTGTTGCGACACCCTCGATCGTGAAACGGCCTGCTTAATTCCTCGTCATGCGTGGGGCCACACCTTTGGAGGAGAGCAATGAGACATGCTCTTGGTGTGCTAGGCGTACTTGCGGCTGGCGTACTACTCGCCGTATCTGCCGCAATGAACTGGCGCTTCGGATACACATTGGGTGTTTCCGAATTCGACAAGCAGATCTACGGGGCCGCGTCGGCCGCCGCCGACTGCTTCAAGGCGCTTATTCCGTTCTTTCTGTTCGCCGCAATCAAAAACCGAATGTGGTCACAGGTGGCGGCATCCGCCGTTCTCTGGCTCGTCGTTACAGCGTATTCGCTGACATCGGCGCTCGGTCATGCCGCTCTCAACCGCCATCATACGACGGGCGAGCGCGCGGCACAGGCCGCGACCTACAAGGACCTGAGAGCCGAGCTGAAGCGTGCCCAGGACCAGCTGAGCTGGATCCCGCAGCACAGGCCGGCACAAACGGTTCTGAGTGATATCGACGGACACCGGCTCCAGAAGCTCTGGACGGTAACCAAAGGCTGCGCAGACGTCACCGGCCCGCAAGGCCGTGAGTTCTGCCAGAAGTTCCAGTCGCTGAACGCCGAACTTGCGTCGGCACAGCAGGCTGAGAAGTGGAATGGTGCGATCGCCGAGATCAGCGCCAAGCTTGCCAACGTCGATGGCGCGGGTGCCGTCGCGGAGGCCGATCCTCAAGCGGCAGTCCTCGCGAAGCTGGTGAGCCTTCTCGGCTTCAGCGTGAAAACCGAGGACATGCAGACGGCTCTGGCGGTTTTCGTCGCCGTGTTGCTCGAGATCGGATCTGCGTTCGGACTGTACGTCGCCTTCGCTACGTGGCGTCTCGACCACGGCTCGATCGTCGCGCCCAAGATGGCGCAACGCCGCGAAGCCCGCGTCGTCGAAGCATCGGTTGCCGACGAGCAGCCGACACCGGTCGAAACTCCGGTCCCGGCCATCGCGCCGGCGGCCGCGGCTTCGCCCCGTCTCGGTGTGGCGAACGACAATCGTTCGGCACCGAAGCTCACGGCTCCGCAAACGGATGTCGAGAGGTTCTACAAAGAGCGTATCGAGTTGGCTGAAGGAAACGACATTACAGCGACAACCTTGTACGAAGACTATTGTGGATGGTGTGAGGAGCAGCACAAAGAGCCGCTCTCCATGCCGTCGTTCGGAAGAGAGTTCGGTGACCTCGGAGTTCGTAAAGCCAAGATCGCGGGTAGGGTTCGATACATGGGAATCGGCCTCAGATCCGGCCTCGAGCACGAGGAGGATAAGAAGTTGCCGGTCTCACGGGTCGCCTGAGACTGCCAAAAGAAAGAGCCGCCTCCGGGCGGCTCTTTTGCTTTGTGGAGAGTTGGTACGCCGCGACCCGAGGGGGCCGCGGCTTTTTTCATTTCAAAGCCCAGGTGACATGGACCGTGGCGTCGAGGCGCATCTCGCCGGCTTCGACGGGTACGGCTTCGGCCATGGCGGCGCGAGTCTGCATCTGCATCGGGCGGGGGCCTGCCATGGCGAAGTTTTCGGAGATCGTCAGGACGTCGCCGAGCGCGGCGCCGGCAGCTGCGGCATAAAGCTCGGCGCGACGGCGCGCATTTTCCATGGCGGCCTTGCGGGCGTCGTCTTTCAGTGTTTCGGCCTTCGAGACCTCGAAGGAGATGCCGCCCATCTGGTTGGCTCCGAGCGTGATCATCTGATCGAGCAGATCGCCGATCTTTTTCAGGTCGCGGACGACGATGCGGACGGAATTGCTGGCGACGTAGCCGTTGATCGAGGGGGGCTTGCCGTCGCGCGGGTTGGTATAGCGGGGATGGATGTTGATCGAGGTGGTCTGGATGTCGCGGGCCTCGACGCCGAGCTTCTTGAGGCCGTCGACGAGGCGGGTCATGGCCGTGGAGTTCTGGCTCATGGCCTCGCGTGCGGTCGCAGCCTCTGTCTGAACGCCTGACGTGATCGAGGCCATATCGGGCGCGGCCTGGGTCGTGCCAGTGGCGGAGACGGTGACGGAGCGTTCGGACATGCGGGGGCGATCCTGCTGGGTCTGGGCATTGAGCGGGGAGGCGGCGGCGAGAGCGGCTGTCATCGCGGCGGCGGTGAGCAACGAGCGGCGGGTGCGGGGCAGCATGCGTGACCTTGATCGAGGTTCGATTGGGTGGGTTGCGACAAGGAGTGTAGCCGGCATTTGGACCGTTTGAAGTCGAAACGGTGAACCTTGGCCAAGTCGCGTGCCGGCGTGCCGGAAAGGGCCGAGCGGGCGGCGCGGCTGATGCGGCGCGGCCGGACGAAGGGATGGTGGGCCCGGCAGGACTCGAACCTGCAACCAGACGGTTATGAGCCGTCAGCTCTAACCATTGAGCTACAGGCCCGCCATGGCGCACGTGGGGCGCCGGAAGCGTCTATAGCATCGGTGCGACGGAGAACAAGACCGGGCTTGCCGATCTTCTGGTCGGGCCTGTGTCAGATCGTTGATTTCGGCTTGCCAATACCGACATAGCGGAGACCCGCGGCCCTTACCTCGGTCTCGCGATAGATGTTGCGCAGGTCGACGATGAGTGGTGTGCGCATGGCGCTACGGATACGCGCCAGATCGAGTGCCCGGAAGGACTCCCATTCCGTGACGATCGCCACCGCATCAGCTCCGGCGCAGCACTCATAGGGGTTGGCCGCGTACACGAGATCGGGAAACAGCGCTGCGAAGTTTTTCATACCTTGCGGATCATGCGCGCGGATGATCGCGCCGTGGTCGATCAGGGCGGAAACGATGCTGATCGCGGGCGTGTCACGGATGTCGTCGGTGTTGGGTTTGAAGGTCAGGCCGAAGACGGCGATTGATTTGCCGCGAACGTCGCCGCCGCAGGCATCGACGATGCGGCGCGCCATGGCCCGCTTGCGGCTCTCGTTGACGGATATGACGGTTTCGACGATGCGTTGCGGGGCATTGTGGTCACGCGCTGTCGTGGCGAGGGCGAGCGTGTCCTTCGGGAAACAGGATCCCCCGAAGCCGGGCCCCGCATGGAGAAACTTCGAGCCGATGCGATTGTCGGCGCCGATGCCGCGCGCAACATCCTGCACATCCGCGCCGACTGCCTCGCAGAGATCGGCCATTTCGTTGATGAAGGTGATCTTTGTCGCGAGGAACGCATTCGCCGCATACTTGATCGTCTCTGCCGTCCGGCGGGACGTGAACTGGACAGGGGCCTGATTGACGAACAGCGGGCGATAGAGTTCGCGCAGGGTTTCGCGTGCCGCCGGGTCCTCGGTGCCGATAATGATCCGATCGGGAAACTTGAAGTCGCGGATCGCCGCGCCCTCACGGAGGAATTCAGGATTGGCGGCGATCGAATAGAGATCCGGCGAAAGCCTTTCGGCAAAAATGCGCTCGATCTCGTCGCCGGTGCCGATCGGGATGGTCGATTTCGTAACGACGACCGCATGAGATTTCAGATTGCCGGCGATCTCTCGCGCAGCGGCATAGACCTGCGACAGATCGGCGTGACGGTCATGCTGCCGCGCTGGCGTGCCTACGGCGATCATGATGACGCGAGCCTGGTCGATCGCTGTTGGCAAATCGGTGGTGAACTGGAGACGCTCGGCGCGGACGTTGTTCGAGATCATCTCGCCCAAGCCTGGCTCATAGAATGGCACTTCGCCACGGTTGAGCGCGTCGATCTTCGCAGACGAAACGTCCACGCAGGTTACGTCGTGGCCGAAGTCAGCCAAGCATGCCCCGGTGACCAGACCGACGTATCCGGTTCCAACGATTGCGAGTTTCATCTGGTGCTGTCAGACCTCGTGCAAAATGGACGAGCAAACCGAACGTGATCGGCCGACCCGGCTCGGACGCGATCCATCGAGCGAAGCCGGGCTGCTGTCAAGGATCGGCGACAACCCTGTCGCGCCGGTTATCTGTCCGATCCACGACGGCCTCGACTCGCGCCAGGAAATGCCATGCATTTCAATGACAACTTCTATCGAACAGTATTCATCGGCTCGAGCATGGGAAAAGAAGAGAGTATCGCACGCGAAATACTGGATATAGTTGGTAGAATTGGAGGCAATCAGGATATTCTGTAGTCGCTGATTCGGGACTGCACGATGCGGTTTCGGATCATCGGGGACGGCATCGATTTCTGCACTGCGCTTCCTTCTAGCACGGAGCCCGCGCGGGTTTTGACCGTCAGCTGTTACCAACCGGCCTGACCCATCAGGGGGCGCAGGAGACCAATTATGAGCATGATTCAGGAATTCAAAGAGTTTGCCATGCGTGGCAACGTCGTCGACCTCGCGGTCGGCGTCATCATGGGCGCCGCGTTTGCACCGATCGTGTCGACGCTCGTCGAAAACATGATCATGCCGATCCTCGGCTACATCCTGGCAGGTGTCGATTTCTCGAAGCTGGCCGTCGTGCCGGTGACGGGTGTCGAGATCAAATACGGACTGTTCCTCAATGCCGTCATCAAGTTCCTCATGACCGCATTCGCCGTCTTCCTGCTCGTCAAGGCGATCAACGAGATGAAGAAGCGGTTCGAGAAGGAAAAGGCCGCTGCGCCGCCGCCGCCGCCGCCGGCTTCGGAAGTGTATCTCAAGGAAATCCGCGACGCGCTCACCAAGCGCTGACGTCAGCTTCTATCGTGTCTGCCAATTCATGGCGAAAGCGCCGCTCCGGTCAAACGGGGCGGCGTTTCGTTTGCGTACGATCAACCGGTCATGTCGCAGTGCGCACGTTCGGGGTTCACAAGGCGCTGTGGTCCGCTACACTTGAGTGCCGCAGCCGCGCGTGTGGCTGCACCACTGACCACAAGGAGAGACGATGTCTGTTCCTCTCGATATCACCTTTCATGGGCTCGATCGAAGTGAGGCCGTTGAGACGCGCGTGCGCGAAAAATTCGCGAAACTCGAGCGATATTTCGACCGCATCACGTCGGCACGGGTCGTGATCGAAGCCGCTCAGCGGAACTCCGAAAAGGTAAAGGTCGTGGGGGTCAAGATCGAAGTCGGCGTGCCGGGGCGGAAACCCTTGATCGTATCGCACGAGCGGGAGGCGGCGCATGCACACGACGACGTTCTGCTCGCGCTCAGGGATGCGTTCGATATCGCACAGCGGCAGATCGATGCGACGGCGCGGAAGATTGGCGAACGGACCCGCAGCGAACGCGGCCGGCGCCGGCCGCGCGCGGCCGTCGAGGAAAGCTGAAGGCGGGACGGTTTCCGGGTGATGCGCCCGGCATCAGTTCCGGCGCCAGGAGCGATGAAGTTTTCGCGTGAAGGCGAGCAACCCCGTTCGCGGCGCTGGCTCGTTCAGGTGGCCGGCATACCAATCATTACGTTGATGCGGGCGACTGGTCGTATCATCTGACAGAGAGCCGCCGTTAGATCTCGGCGGTGACGTGCCGATGCGCAGGATCGTGACGCTGGCCTCGGTATTGGAATCGGAAGGGCTTTCAGTTTCGGGAGCCTCTCCGACCGAAGCGTCGCCGCGATCGTCCAAAGCGATGTTCGCGGGGCTCTCCGAATAGGGTCGCCGGAGGATCGCGACGACCGCGTCCGGTTGATCGTGTGCCAGTGTGTGCAGCGGTTTCGAAGCAGCGATGTCGTCGCTCGTCGGCGTGCGAGAGGCGGCGGGTCGGTCACTCACGCTCAGGTTCGGTTGCTGGCTGCGGCGGATGACGACGAATGCTTCGTCGGAGGGGCCGAGGCGCCCGGTGCCGATTGCAATGGCCGGTGCGGGCCGGTCGAGCTCGCGTCGCGCTGAGGCTGCGGGACCGACCGGGCGAGAGGGCGGCACGGTTCGTGGC
>DAOMWV010000024.1:0-22488 GCA_035436725.1 Hyphomicrobiaceae bacterium | reverse complement strand
GCCATCCGTGCATTGAGCGTGGATGATTTCGTGCGCATCGTTGTGCAGCCGGAACGCTCGCGCAAATTTGTCCTGCGCTGAAAAGCGCTTCCGGCAAAGAAAATGCGCGCGCGGGGAAATCCCGCACGCGCATCACAAATCTCTGGCAGTCTTGCGTTCAGGCCTTGATGGCGCGGACACGCTTGGTCAGGCGCGACACTTTGCGTGCTGCTGCATTCTTGTGCATCACGCGCTTGTTGGCGCCGCGCGCCAGCTCCGGCTCGGCAGCCTTGAGGGCAGCTTCGGCAGCCTTGCGGTCGTTTGCCTTGATCGCGTCTTCAACAGCGCGCACGTGGGTGCGGATGCGGCTCTTGCGCGCGGCGTTGATGACCGTCTTGCGGGCGATCTTGCGGGCCGCCTTTTGCGCGGAAGTGGTATTGGCCATGGATGGAAATTCGTCTTCTGTGGTCGGTGGTTCAGGGCAGGGCTGGTGCACATGCCCCTTTGGGAGGCGCGGGTTATACTGACAGGGCCTTGCTGCGTCAACGCACCGGGCCAGCCCGGAAAACGGCCCTTATCCAAAAGGGTTAGGGGTCAGCGGTTGCGGAACTGGGCCTTGCGCTTGTCGATGAAGGCGGCCATGCCCTCTTTCTGGTCTTCGGTTGCAAACATCGCGTGGAACAGGCGGCGCTCAAAACGCACGCCCTCTGCGAGCGTCGTCTCATAGGCGCGGTTCACCGACTCCTTCGTCATCATGACGATGGGCAGCGACATTTCGGCGATTTTCTCTGCTGCCTTCATGGTTTCGGCCATGAGGTCTTCAAGCGGCACGATGCGGCTGACCAGCCCGGCGCGCTCGGCTTCGGCCGCGTCCATCATGCGGCCGGTCAGGCACATGTCCATCGCTTTGGATTTGCCGACGAAACGCGTCAAACGCTGCGATCCGCCAATGCCGGGCATGACACCGAGCGTAATTTCAGGCTGGCCAAAGCGCGCATTCTCGGCAGCGATGATGAAGTCGCAGAGCATCGCCAGCTCGCAGCCGCCACCCAGCGCATAGCCGGAAACGGCTGCAATCAATGGCTTGCGGAACGAGGAGACGCGGCCCTCAAATTTCGCAAAGAGGTCATCGTGATAGACCTCCATATAGGTGCGCGGCGCCATTTCCTTGATGTCAGCGCCTGCCGCAAAGGCCTTGGCCGAGCCGGTCATGACCACACAGCCTACCGCGTCATCCGCCTCGAAACGGTCAAGGGCCGACATGACCTCCTGACAAAGCTGGGCGTTCAGCGCATTGAGCGCCTGCGGGCGGTTCAGCGTAATCACGCCGACCTGGCCCTGGACTTCGATTTTGATGGTTTTGTAGTCAGCCATGTGTGCCGGGCAGGGTGTTGGGCGCCATGCGCGAAACCCCTTGGGCCCCCTCTTCTTGAAGGCGGCGAGTTAAAGCGCCGATCCGGGCGCGGTGCAAGCGGGAAAGCGCGCCGCCCTCATCACGATTAACACCCTGAAAGTGCGCCGCTTTTGGCCTAACGCTGGCATTGGCTGCAAAAAAATGTGGAGCGGCCAGCCTGAACAATGCGCCTTATCGTGCCCTTGCAGCCTTTGGTGCGGCAGGGTTCGCCTTCGCGGTCATAGACACGGAAATTGTGCTGGAAATAGCCCAGCTCACCATCGGCGTGCGCGAAGTCGCGCAAGGTGGAGCCGCCTGCCTTGATCGCCTCGCGCAGGACAGCCTTGATTTCGGGCACAAGACGGACGGCACGCGCACCCGCAATGGTTGATGCCCTGCGTTTGGGCGAAATGCCGGCGCGGTAGAGCGCCTCGCACACATAGATATTGCCAAGTCCTGCCACGACCCGCTGATCGAGCAGGGCAGACTTGATCGGCGTATTCTTCGATTTGAGCGCGGCGCTCAACGATGCCGCATCAAACCCGGCATCGAGCGGTTCCGGCCCCAGCGTCTTGAACATCTTGTGTGCGGCAATGTCCTGCGTTGGCGCGAGGTCCATCAGGCCAAAGCGGCGATGATCATTATAGGTCGCGGTGGTGCCGTCTTCGGCCTCGATGACCACGTGATCGTGCTTGTCCGTTTTGCCGGGGCCATGTTGCGTGTGATGAAAAGCGCCCGGCCTTGTCTTTGCGCCATTGTGCGAGATCAGAACGCGGCCGGACATGCCCAGATGAATGATGAGCGTTTCGCCGGTCGAAAGGGCGGCGAGAATATATTTGGCGCGGCGGGAAAAATGCGTGATGCGCGCGCCGGTCAGACGCTGGCCAAAGCCTTCGGGCAGGGGAATGCGCAAATCGGGCCGCCGTGCAATCACGCGCGTGATGCGCTTGCCCGCCAGCGCCGCCTCCAGGCCGCGGCAAACGGTTTCGACTTCGGGCAGTTCGGGCATTCTATTGCGCTTGCCACATGCGCAAGGGCACATGCTTGGTCATATTGAGAAATACGCCATCAAGCGAGAGCATCATCAGCCCGTTTCGAATGCAGATTTGCGCCAACAGCGCATCTATCGTCTGAACCTGAACGCCTGCACGTCGGCACGAATTGCGCAGCTCTGCGGCTGCGACATGATCAGCCCGCTCGGGTCGGACGAATTTCAGGGGCTCGAAGTGCTCCAGGACCAATCGTTTGTGTTTGGGTCCTGTGATGCCCTGAAGGACTTCCTGAAGCACGATGCCGGTCGTGTAGATGTCGACATATGTGTCCAAAGCGCGCGAGAGTTCTTCGACTTCCGGTAGTGGCCGGGGACTGTCCCGCCGCAGAAGCTCGGACCAGACATTCGTGTCGACGAACAGGCTCAATCGCGTGACCGTTCTGCTTTGTAATCGTATTCCGGATCCCAATCGATTTTGCCGACGAGTTCGAGAATCTTTCGCTGCTTCCTGCGTGCAATGAATTCCTGAAGTGCCTTAGTGACGGCGGCTTTCTTCGTGCGTTCGCCGCTCACCTCAAGCGCTTGCTCGATCAGCTTTGGATCAATTTCAAGGTTTGTCGCCATGTGTGAACCTCCACACAACACTTTACACAGAATGGCTGCTGGGGCAAGGGGCTCTTCACTTGGGAACGGGTCGTCGCATGGCGCTTGTGGCGGAGCCGGGATAGAAGTTTCGACCATGACCACCAAAGACGACACCGTCTCCTTCGGGTTCCGCGACGTGCCCGCCGCCGACAAGGCGCGGCTGGTGCGCGGCGTCTTTGACAGTGTGGCGTCGAAATATGACCTGATGAATGACCTCATGTCGGGGTTCATCCATCGCCTGTGGAAAGACGCCATGGTTCAGTGGCTCAATCCGCAGCCCGGCATGGCATTTGCCGATATTGGCGGGGGCACGGGCGACATCGCGATGCGGATCGTCGAGGCGGGCGGTGACGAGGTCAGGGTCGACCTCTGTGACATTTCGCCGGAAATGGTGGCGGTCGGACAGCGTCGGGTCGAGGCGGCGGGGCTTCAGGACCGGATAACGCTCACGGTCGGCAACGCCGAGGCGCTGCCGTTCGCGGACCGTTCGTTCGACGCCTATACGATCGCATTCGGAATTCGCAACGTCACTCGCATCGAGCAGGCACTGCGCGAAGCGTTCCGCGTTCTCAAGCCGGGCGGCCGGTTCATGTGTCTCGAGTTTTCGGAAGTGACGGTGCCCGGGCTCGACAAGCTCTACGACTTTCATTCCTTCAACGTCATCCCCGAGCTCGGCCAGCTCGCGGCCGGGGATCGTGATTCCTACCAGTATCTCGTCGAGAGCATCCGGCGGTTTCCCAATCAGGAGACGTTTGCCGGCATGGTCCGCGCGGCGGGGTTCGAGCGTGTCACGTACCGCAATCTCACGGGTGGCGTCGCGGCCATGCATTCTGGCTGGCGGATCTGACCTGTCACAACAATCGAGGCTGGAGCATTACGGAATGACGGACCTGCTGAAGCCGCGACGCAAGAGCATCGCCGTGGATATCGGTGGTGTGACCGTCGGTGGTACGGCCCCGATCGTCGTGCAGTCGATGACGAACACGGATACTGCCGACATCGACGGTACCGTCCGGCAGGTGGCCGCACTGGCACGGGCGGGATCGGAGCTCGTCCGGATCACCGTCGACCGAGACGAGGCGGCGAAGGCGGTGCCGCACATCCACGAAAAACTTCTCAGGATGGGGGTGCGCGTTCCGATCGTCGGTGACTTTCACTACATCGGGCATACGCTTCTCGCGGAGAATCCGGGCTGCGCGGAGGCGCTCGCGAAGTATCGCATCAATCCGGGCAATGTCGGTTTCAAGGCGAAGAAGGACAAGCAGTTCTCGTCCATCATCGAGATGGCGATGAAACATGCGAAGCCCGTCCGCATCGGCGTCAACTGGGGCTCGCTCGATCAGGATCTTCTCACGCACCTGATGGACGAGAACGCGAAATCCGCCACTCCGATGACGGCGCGCGCGGTGATGCACGAAGCCATCGTGCAGTCGGCGTTGCTGTCGGCGGAGCGGGCCGTCGACCTCGGGATGAGCAAGGACAAGATCGTCATTTCGGCGAAGGTCTCGGCGGTGCAGGATCTGATCGCGGTCTACACTCAGCTCGCCGCGCGCTGCGACTATGCACTGCATCTCGGACTTACCGAGGCCGGAATGGGGTCCAAGGGGATCGTCGCGTCGACCGCCGGCATGGGCGTGCTCCTCCAGCAGGGTATCGGCGACACCATCCGGGTTTCGCTCACGCCGGAGCCGGGCGGGGACAGGACGCAGGAGGTGCAGGTCGCGCAGGAAATCCTGCAGACGATGGGGCTCCGGTCGTTCATGCCGATCGTGGCGGCGTGTCCCGGGTGCGGGCGGACGACGTCGACGGTGTTCCAGGAACTGGCGCGCGACGTGCAAACCATGATCCGCGAGCGCATGCCGGAGTGGCGCAAATCCTATCCGGGTGTCGAGACGCTCAACTTCGCGGTCATGGGCTGCATCGTCAATGGTCCGGGCGAATCCAAGCACGCCGACATCGGCATTTCGCTTCCCGGTACGGGCGAGCAACCGGCCGCGCCGGTTTTCATCGACGGGAAAAAGGCGATGACGTTGCGCGGGCCGAACATCGCGTCGGATTTCAAGACGATCGTCGAGGACTACATCGCGAAGCGGTTCGGGTGAAACGCCTACGGCGTGACGCGTCCGACGAAGCCGCAGATCGCATCGAGCACCATGTCTTCCCGGTCGCGCCAGGGGCTGTGGCCGCAGCCCGATAGCACGACGCGCTGGATCGCCGCCCCTGTGGCAGCGCTCTCGATCGCATCGAGCTGGGCAAGTGTGCCGTATTCGTCAGCGTCACCCTGGATCAGCAATGTCGGGGAGTTTAGTTTCGTGCACTCTTCACCGAGCGACCAGGAGCGGAACTGCGGCGAGAGCCAGATGCGCGACCAGCCGAGAAATGCATCGTCGACGTGATCGTGATAGCGGGCGAGGCGGGTGCGCAAGTCGGTCGTCTCGAAGGTTTCCGTGATCTTGGCGATCGACTGAACCGAGACCGGCTCGACGATCACGTGCGGTGCCATCAGCACCATGCCGGCGATACGGTCGGGATGGTTCGCGGCGTGGATGAGCGCGATCGAGGCGCCGTCGGAATGGCCGACAAGGATTGCGCGCTCGATGCGGAGCTGATCGAGAACCGAGGGCAGCACGTCGAGCGCTTCTTCATGCATGAAGGACGGCTGGCGTGGTCCGGTAAGTGCCGACGACTTGCCGTAACCGCGGCGGGAGTAGATCAGCGCGGGTGCGCCGAGACGGCGCGCGAGCTTGTCCGGAAAGTCGCGCCAGAGTGCCACCGAGCCCAGGCCTTCGTGAAGAAACACCAGTGTCGGCTTGTCGGCAGCGGCGGCCGGTATGGTCCGATATTCGAGGCGTGCATCTCCGACCGTCACAAACGCCATCGCATCAGACTCCGAGCAGGCGCTGCATCATCGTCGGGTCGGCTGTCAGGACGGCGGGTTTGCCTTCAAAGGCGATCTGGCCCTTGACGAGTACAACCACGCGCTCGGCGACGGCGGTTACTTCCGACACGGACTTGTCGACGACCAGTGTCGCGATGCCGGTGTCGCGAACGAGGCGGATCGTCTTCCAGATCTCGTCACGGATGAGCGGGGCGAGACCTTCGGTCGCCTCGTCGAGGATCAGCACGCGTGGATTCGTCAGCAGGGCCCGGCCGATGGCCAGCATCTGCTGTTCGCCACCCGACAGTTGATCGCCGCGATTGGTGATGCGCTGACTGAGACGCGGGAAAAGCGACAGCACACGTTCCATGGTCCAGTCGTGCCTGCCGCCGAAACCATCGCGTTCGGCGATGGCGAGGTTTTCTCGCACGGTGAGGCTCGCGAAGACGCCTCGACCTTCCGGAACGTAAGCGAGGCCGGCCTGGGCGATGCGGAAGGCCGGTGCGCGGGTCATGTCCTGGCCGGCGATCGTCACGGTGCCGGATGCCGGCCGAACGAGGCCCATGATGGTCCGGAGCAGCGTCGTCTTGCCCATGCCATTGCGGCCCATGAGGCCGAGTGTTTCGCCGGGGGCGAGCACGAGGTCCACACCACGGAGGATATGGCTTTCGCCATAGAACGTGTTCAGGCCCGATGCTGCAATCAGAGGTGTCGTCATGCGTGGCCTCCAAGGTAGGCCGCCTGCACCGCCTTGTTCTCGCGGACGTCCGCCGGCTTTCCGGTCGCCAGGACCGATCCTTCAACCAGCACCGTCAGGCGGTGGGCGACCTGGAAGACGAAGTCCATATCGTGCTCGATCAACAGAACGCCGTGATCCCGCGTCAGGGCGTCGAGGAGCTTCGCCATGCGTCCCGCCTCCTCCTGCCCCATGCCGGCGAGCGGTTCATCGAGAAGGAGCACCTTCGGTTCGCTCGCGAGTGCCATGGCGATTTCGAGCTGACGCTGTTCGCCATGGCTCAGTTCGCCAGCGATCCTGTCTGCTGCATCGGTCAAGCCGACGCGGGCGAGACACGCCATCGTGCGATCGTCCAGTTCGGTCGCCGCCTTTGCTGAGCGGAACATGGCGCGAAGCGAATAGGCATGAGCCTGGGCAGCGAGGCGGACGTTGTCGTGGACCGTCAACGGCAGGAAGACGTTCGTGCGCTGGAACGAGCGTGCGACGCCGGCTGCCGTCATCTTCCAGTTCGGCGTTCCCGTGATTTCGTGGCCGTCGAGCAGGATGTGGCCTGCGGTAGGGCGCAGCTCGCCGGCGAGGAGATTGACGAGGGTCGACTTGCCGGCACCGTTGGGGCCGATCACGGCGTGCAACTCTCCGGCGCGGAGTTCGATGCTCACGTCGCGCACCGCCTGCAGCCCGCCGAACGAGCGGAAAAGGTTTCGGGTCTCGAGGATCGGGGTATCGCTCATTCCCTGCCCCCGGTCTTTGTGCCGGCTTTCGATTTCCGGCGATAGCCGAGACCGGAGAGCCCCTTTGGAAGGATCAATACGGCAGCAAGGATGACGAGCCCCTCGACGAGGAGTTTGCGTTCGGTAACGAGCTGGGCGACTTCGGTCAGACCGAGATAAGCGATGGCGCCGATGATGGGGCCGTGCAATGTGCCGAGGCCACCGAGAAGGATCATCAGCAGGGCTTCGGCGCTCTTGTGCCAGCCGACGATTTCCGGGTTCACGACGCCGCGATGCATTGCCCACATGTGCCCGGCCGCACCTGCGAGCGCGCCGGCGAGGGTGAATGCGATCAGCTTGGCGCGTTGCGTGTCGAAGCCAATGGCCCGCATGCGGCTCTCGTTGATGCGGATGCCTTCGAGCGTGCGGCCGTAGAGCGTCGACAGAAGTGCGGCAAGGGCCGCGTACATCAGGATCAACTGGATCAGGGCCACATAGAATGTGCCGATCGGCCGCTGGCGTCGCGGCAGCTCCAACGTGTAGCCGAGTGCCGAGACCGTGGGTTTGGCGAGGTAGGCGCCGTCCGTGCCGCCACCGATGCCGGTGTCATGGAAGACAAAGAAAATCATCTGCCCGAATGCGAGGGTCACCATCAGGAAGAAAAATCCCTTGGTACGCAGCGCGAAGAGCCCGACGATGAAGGCTGCGAGTGCAGCCGCCGCCATGGCGATCGGCAACGTCATCCACATCGGCTTTGCCGCGCCTTCCGGCGAGAGAAAATAGACGACGTATGCGGCCAGACCGTAGAAGGCGCCGTGACCGAGGCTGACCAGGCCGGTCACGCCGACCAGCAACTGGAGCGAAAGCGCCAGCATTGCGGCGATAAGCGCGGTCGTCAGCAATTCGACGTGATAGGAGCTGACTGCAAATGGCGCGAGTGCGAGGGCTGCGAAACCGGTGGCGATGAGCAGCCAACCTGTCCTTGTTCTCGGCAGCATGGCGGGCGTGTGGTTCATGTGCGCTGTCCGAAGAGGCCGGTCGGTCGCCAGAGCAGGACGGCCGCCATCAGGAGATAGATGGCGATGCCCGCGATCTTCGGGGTGTAGGCCTTGCCGAGCGTGTCGATCATGCCGATCAGCAAGGCGGACCAGAACGCGCCAGATACCGAGCCTAGTCCTCCGATCACGACCACGACGAACGAGATGATCAGCAGGCCGTCACCCATGTTCGGGTAGACCGACGACAAAGGCGCATTGAGCGCGCCCGCGATCAGTGCCAGCGCGGTGCCGACGGCGAACACCGTCATGTGGATGCGGCGTGCGTCGATGCCGAGGATGTCGACGACCTCGGGCTTCTCTGCCGCAGCGCGGATGATCGCACCCATCTTCGTGCGCTCGATCCAGTAGAAGAGCGCTGCGGCAAGGACGAGGCAGACGCCGATGACGACCAGACGATAGGCGGAATAGGCGAAGGTCGACGTGATGGAGACGGAGAAGTCGAGTGCGGCCGGTACAGGAACGGAATGGAAGTCGTTACCGAGAAGGAGCGAGCGCATTTCCTCGAAGATCAGGATCAGGGCGAAGGTGAGCAGGACCTGATCGAGGTGTTCGCGCTTGTAGAAATATCGAAACAGGAAACGCTCGAGCAGAGTTCCGAGAACGATACCCCCGACGATCGCCACGGGCAGTGCGAACCACAGCGAACCCGTGGTGCGAGCGACCCAGAACGCGGTATAGGCGCCGATCATGAACATCGAGCCGTGCGCCAGATTGATGACGCCGAGTACGCCGAAAATCAGCGTGAGGCCGCTCGCGATGAGAAACAGCAAGAGGCCGTATTGCAGGCCGTTCAGGATCTGGGCGAAAAAGACGGAGAGCGACATGAAGGGTCTACTTGCGAGTCATGTTGTTTCCTGATGCGCAACCGACTCGCGCTCGGGCGATCGCACTCTCGACCTGATCCGGAAGGCGGGCTCCGCAGCATGTCTGCGACGCACCCGCAGGAGAGCGGGTGAGCAACGAGTGGTCAATTTCTCGTTGCTCCCTGCCCCCGGAGGGAGCGAGCGCCCCCGGACCGGGGCCGGGGGCGGAGTGCAGCGGTATGTGCCGAGCGACCTGTCAGAGCTTGCAGCCCGTACCGGGATCGGCGAGAGCTTCGACGGCTATGCCGGTGACCTTGTTGAGGCCGCCCGTCGCCTTGCGAAGATAGATGTTCTGCACGACTTCCTGATTGGACGAGAAGCTGATCGGACCGCGCGGGCTGTCGATCTTCGCCGCGCGCATGGCCTTGTAGAGGTTGGCTTCGTCGTCGATCTTGCCCTTGACGGCTTCCAGGCCGATGGCGAGCAGCTGAGCGGCATCGTAGCCCTGGACGGCGTAGACGTCGGCCTCGCGACCGGCCTTCTTCTTGAAGGCATCACGGAAGGACGCGTTCTTCGCGTTCTCGATGCCGTCGCCGTAATGGAGAGCCGTCTCGATACCTTCAGCGGCCGCGCCCTGCGGGCCGAGCACGCCTTCGGTCAGGAAGCCGGAACCGCAGAGAGGCACGGTGATGCCGGCTGCCTTGTAGTCCTTGACGAAGTTGATCGCGCCGCCGCCGGCGAAGAACGAGCCGACCGCTTCGACGCCGAGGCCTGGGATCTGGGCGAGCAGAGGCTGGAAGTTCGTCTCGGGGAATTTCAGTTTCAGTTCCTGGACGACCTGGCCGCCGTGCTTTTCGAGACCTTCCTTGAAGCCCTGACCTGCTTCGTTTCCGGCTGCGTAATCCCAAGTGACCCACGCGGCCTTCTTGACGCCACGCTTGCCGAGGGCGACGCCCATGCCATAGGCGGGTTGCCAGTTCGAGAAAGATGTCCGGAATACATTCTTGGCGCAGAGATTGCGCGTCACGGCAACGGCGCCGGCGTTCGGAATGATGCAGAGCGTGCCGCTTTCGCTGACGGCCTTGTGGATCGCCATCTGGACGCCCGAGTGCACCGTGCCGATGAGGACGTCGACGCCGTCGCGCTTGATGAGGCGGTCGGCGTTCTGCGGGCCGAGTTCGGGTTTCGACTCGTCGTCGAGCTTGATGATCTGGATGTCGCGGCCGCCGAGCTTTCCGCCCTTTTCAGCGATCAGCATTTCGATGGCGTGAGTGATGTTCTCGCCGAGCTGGGCGAACGTGCCGGAGTAGGGCAGCATCAGGCCGACCTTCAGCGGCGCGCCCTGGGCAATGGCAAATGTCGTCGGCAGTGCGGTGGCACCGAGCAGGGCGCCGGCGCCCTTGAGTGCCGTTCGGCGGGACAGTTTCTTTTCGGTCATGCGTTGGTCCTCCCTGGAAATTCTTGATCTGGCTTGTTGTTATGACGTGCATGTTTCGGCGGCATCATCTGCGAAGCCGGCCGTTATTTCAATGGAAACGACGGGCGAAAATCGGGCACTCCGGTCGTTCGGGCGGCAGGCGGACGGTTCCGGTCATCGGCCGGCCCTGATGTCGGCGATGGCAGCGTCGAGATGGACGGTCGTTATGTTCTTTGCGCCAGCGGCGACACGGATCTTGTGGGCACGGGCCAGGACCTCGGAATGGGTGACGCCGTCGGGCGGCGTGAACTTGTAGCAGGCGAGCTCGAAGAGCTGGCCGAGCGGATCGCGGAAATAGAGGCTGTCCATGAAGCCACGATCCACTTCGCCGGAATTGGCGAACCCGCCGGCGCGGAGCTTCGCACCAGCCGTCCTGTAGGTCTCAGGCGAGACGATGAAGGCAAGGTGGTGCAGGCTCCCCTGCTTCTGAGGTGTCGGGCGGGGATCCTTTGGCCAATCCTCACTGGTGAAGATGGTGATCAGGCGGCCATCACCTGGATCGAAGTAGAGATGGTTCATGCTCTCGTCGTCGAGGTTTGGCTGCTCGAAGACGAACGGCATGCCGAGTACGCCCTCCCAGAAGTCGACGGAGGTCTGGCGGTCTGCGCCCATGAAGGTGATGTGATGGACGCCTTCGGTCTTGAGGATAGGCTGCTTCGTGTTCGGCATTACTTGTCCGGTCTCAGTAGGTCTCGACGTGATAGCGGCCTTCGCGCCGCATGTCCGGCTTGATCTTAGACCATTCGAGGCCGATTCCACGGCAAATATCGGCCAGCGCTTCGTCGACGCCGGTTTCCATCCCTTTCAACCCGCAGATGAAGATGTGCGTCCTGTCGCTTTTCAGGATAGGCGCCAGCGCCGCCGCCTCCTTGCGCATCCGGTCCTGCACGTACTCCTTTGGCTGGTCGGGGAGCCGCGAGAAGACGAGGTGCTTTTCAAGGAGCGTCGGCGGGACTTTCTGCAGCGGGCCGAAGTACGGCAGTTCCGAGGGTTTGCGGGCGCCGAAGAACATGATGAGCTTGCCCGGTGCGTTCTGCATGGCGCGACGGCGGCGTTCGGTAAAGGCGCGGAATGGAGCTGAGCCGGTGCCGGTGCAGATCATGACGACGTTGGCTTCGGCATCGTTGGGCATCAGGAACGTGGCGCCGAAGGGACCGGTGACGCTGACCTTGTCGCCAACCTTCAGGTCGCACATGTAATTCGAGCCGACGCCGCCCGTAACGCGCTTGATGGTCAGGGAGACGTTGTTGGCGTTGCGCTTCTCGCCATCGCGCGCGGACGCGATGGAATAGAGTCTCAGATCGTGTGGGCGGCCGTCGGGGCGCGTGCCGGGCGGGACGATGCCGATCGACTGGCCTTCGAGGACCGGGAACACGGTATCGCCGAACGACAGGACGATGTGACGGATATCGCTTTCCGCGTCGGCGGCGGTAATACGGAAGTTGCCCTGCACCGTCGCGATCGCGGGTTTGGCGCGGGAATAAAGATTGACGCTCGGCTTCGAGGCGGACGCCGGTGCGACGGGTTTGCCGCCCGTTCCTGCGTGCGCCTTTTCGAGGAGGGCGCCGACGTCGGCGTCGAGCGACTCCGTGATGGCTGTGGCGGCATCGCCGAAGTCTTCCTGAGGCGGCAGCTCGGTCATGACGAGTTGCTCTTCGAGCGTGTACGGTTTCGCCACGATGCGCCAATTGTCTATCGAGCCGGTGGGGCATGGCGCGATGCAGTCCATGCAGTAGTTGCACTTCGTCACATCGACGACGACGTTGACGTCGTCGTGCGTGATCGCGCCGGGCGCACACATGGCTTCGCAGGTGTGGCAGCGAATGCAGATTTCCGGGTCGATGAGGTGTTGCTTCTTGAGGGCTGATGCGGTCATTGTCTCACTTGCTTTTCGATGCTGAGTGCTGCAAGAGGAAAGGTTTGCGGTCCATTTCGGCTCAGTTAGCTTGGTCTCGCTGATGCATAGATTTTATAGGGGTTGATGGGCTCGCTCGGTGGAATTTCACAAAGGGCCGAAATCCTGTCGCCTATCGCTTGAGCCTTCTTGATGGATGACTTGTAGGTGTCGAGATCAATTGATCGACCGTTCTTCAGCACCAATCGCACCCCACAGTACGCGCCAAGCGGTCCAATGTCGCGATAAGCCGTCGCTGCGCGAAGCTCGTCGAATGGAATGTATTCAATCGTCGAGCCAGTGGCGGTGCGCTTTGTGAGCAGCACAATTTTCTTGGCTAGATCCAATTCTGCTGAAGTGACCGACGCAAACGCTTTAAAAGCGTACAACGTCACAATGCCAGTAAGAGCCAAAAGGAATCCTAATAGCTCCAGACCTAGCTTTCTTCCTGAAGCAATCGCATCAGCAATGCCGAAAGCGGACAGAAGTCCAAAGATGTCGAAGCCGACAATCATGACGTTGATAAATCGAAATGTACTGCGTGTGAGCCAATCGACCGGAACGACATATCTCGTGGCGTCATGTTTTGCCACATGTCGATCTCGGTTAGTGGTCGCGGCTTCGGTCACGACTGCCATATGTCCACTTTAGAATGTGCAAACCTTGGGACGGCATGGCGGTCACACGCCGCATTCCGAATGCGACGCGTGACCGGAACTGTCAGGCCTGATGGATCTTTACGTATTCGAAGTCGCCACCCTTATTGTCGATGCCGACCTTGGGAGACGCGATCCAGTTGGCGAACTTGCCGCGCTCCCAGCAGGGCTGCATGAGGGCCGCGATGAAATCGCCATCCGACTTAGACGGGAGCCATTGGTCGCGATTCTTCGCCCATTCGGCCTCAGTGAGCAGTTTGCCTTCGGGGGAGCAATGCACGTTCTTGAATTCGCCGATGTGACGATGGAACGCGACCGACGGCAGCTTGATTTCGAACTTGATGCCGGCCTTTTCGATGACCTTGTTCCAGCGCGAGACGCCGCCCTGGCAGTCCTTCGAATAGTCGTCGCGCAGGCGCATGTTGATCGCGGTTAGCGCAGGCTCCTGCACCGTCTTGAGCTGGCCGTCGATCAGTTTCAGGACCGGGTATGTGGCGTTCGTGAGGACGTGATCGTCTTCGATCTTCGTCTCCATGAAGCGGCCCTTGAGGCCGGAATTGTAGAAGTTAGCGGCGTTTGTCGAGATTTCCGAGCCGAAGAGGTCGAGCGAGAGCGAGTAGTGCAGGTTCGCCTTCTTCTGGATCGTCGGCAGGTCGATAACGCCGAGCGCGCGAATGCGGTTGATGTCGTAGGGGTCCTCGATGCCGGCGGCCTTCATCGCTTCGCATGTGCGCTCGATGGTGCGGCCGACGCCGGTTTCGCCGACGAACATGTGATGCGCTTCTTCCGTCAGCATGAAGCGGCAGGTGCGCGACATCGGATCGAAGCCGGACTGTGCGAGGCTTTCGAGCTGCATCTTGCCGTCACGATCCGTGAAGAACGTGAACATGAAGAACGACAGCCAGTCGGGCGTCGATTCATTGAAGGCGCCGAGCATGCGCGGCTTGTCTTCGTCGCCGGAGCGGCGTTCGAGCAGGCCTTCGGCTTCCTCGCGGCCATCCTTGCCGAAATATTTCTGGAGGAGATAGACCATGGCCCAGAGGTGGCGGCCTTCCTCGACGTTGACCTGGAAGAGGTTGCGCATGTCGTAGAGCGACGGCGCAGTCTTGCCGAGGTGGCGCTGCTGTTCAACGGAGGCGGGTTCGGTGTCGCCCTGGATGACGATCAGGCGGCGCAGCATGGCGCGGTACTCGCCGGGCACTTCCTGCCAGGCCTTCTCTCCCTTGTGGGCGCCGAAGTTGACGAGGCGGTTTTCATCCTGCGGAGCGAGCAAGATTCCCCAGCGGTACTCCGGCATCTTCACGTAATCGAATTTGGCCCAGCCCTTGGGGTCGATCGAGACGGCGGTGCGAAGGTAGACTTCCGAGGTCTGGAAGCCTTCCGGTCCCATGGTCATCCACCAGTCGATGTAGCCGGGGTGCCATTTTTCGAGCGCCTTCAGCACGCGCTGGTCGTCGGCGAGGTTGATGTTGTTCGGGATCTTGGTCGAGTAATCGACGGCGCCTGCGGGTGTCGTGGTCATGGGGCGAGTTCCTTGCTGTAGTGTTCGGTCAGAAGTTCGATGGCTTTTGCGGTCGAAAGCTGCGGTGGTGGCAAGCCATAGTCCGGGGCGGGGTCGAGCAGAGTTTGGAGCCCCACATTTTTCACTTTTTCAGGCGCTAAGTGAGGTTCAACCGCAGAAGCAAGTTTTCGCGCCGCCAGAAATAGTGGGAGTGCAGAAATGGAATGCTTTGCGCCTGTTTTCAAATAGCGGGTTTCATATGGGACAGCCGAATAGGCTGCCAATATCGTGTAGTTGCTCTGCTCCTGTTCGGTGAACTCAACACCTATGCCGAGCTGGATGGCACGGTCACGGCACTTAAGCAGATCATGGCCCAATTTTTCTCGACTACTGAGTTCACTCCAGTTGCCAGTATGGTGAACGATGAAGGATTTCTGGATTAACTCAAAACTATGAGCCAACAGAAATTGGATTGGAGCGTCGAATGCGACCTTGAGCAAACCTTCATTTGCACAGGTTTGTAGGCTTTCGGCGGAGCGAAGATAGCTCCAACCAAAATTGAACAAACCAATCGGCTCGCACGGTTGATCCATGATCGGCCCCAACCGAAATCATACACGCTTCAGATCGAAATCACCTTTCACGCCGGAGCCGTAGCGGCGGAGCGCGCCGTTTTCTCCGACCGCGTTCGGGCGCTGGAAGATCCAGTTCTGCCATGCGGTGAGGCGTCCGAAGATCTTCGTCTCCATCGTCTCCGGTCCGCCGAAACGGAGGTTCGCTTCCATGCCGGTGAGACCGTCGGGCGAGAAGCTCGAGCGCTCCTCGAGGAAGATGCGGATCTCGTCG
Source organism: Hyphomicrobiaceae bacterium (assembly GCA_035436725.1). Lineage (GTDB taxonomy): Bacteria > Pseudomonadota > Alphaproteobacteria > Rhizobiales > Hyphomicrobiaceae > JABFRJ01. The sequence continues at coordinate 6,921 of DAOMWV010000024.1, read as the reverse complement.
TCCCAGTCGATATCGTCGAAGGCGACCGTGACGAGACCCATATCCTCGCAGTCGGTCGCGTCGAGCGATTTGCCGACAACGGCGCGGGCGGCGGCGACGGCGTCGGTTTCGCCGAGGAAGCGGGTCTCGAGACGCGTGATGCCGTTCGACATGGGGTAGCTGCCGAAATTCTGCTCCGAGAGCAGGATCGAGGCGTGGCCACGATTGTCACCGGAGCGGGTGCCGGAAAACATGAAGCTGCGGTCGGCTGCGAAGACGAGTTCGGCGAGGGTGCCGGCGAAGCAAGAGCCGGGCTCGACGAGGGCGACGAGTGAACGCGAGGTGAGATCGACGCGCTTCAGAACGCGCTTCCAGTTCTGGGTGATTTCATTGGCGAGCCAGTCGCCGTTGATCCCGTGCAGGAAGGCATCATAGGCGAGAACCTGTCCACCATCGCCCTCGGAGCGGAAGACAATCGTACCGATCTCGAGTTCGTTGGCGCGCAGATGCAGGATCGCGTCGTCAAGTTCGCGGGCGACGCGCAGAGGCCAGAAACCGGCGCCGAGCGCGTGCATTTCGTCGGGGGATGCGGGCGGAGCCTCACTGGGGCCAAGAATGGTGATGGTGGCGCGGCGACCCTGGCGGTCGATCTCCACCTTCACGCTCGAATAGGTCACGGCGTCTTGCGTGATGGTGCGCGCGAGTGGCGTCAGTTTGATGCCCTGGACCTTGCCCTTCTTGGGTTTGGTCGTGGCAGCGAGGGCTGCCGTCATCTCGGCGATCGCGCCGTCGAATTTGGAGGCTGGCGCGGTTCGATCGACCAGGCGCCATTGCACGGCGCGCTTGCCCTTCACGCCTTCCTCGGTGGTGCAGAAGGCGTCGGCGAGGTCGCGCCGCACCTTGCGCTTGTCGGTGACGCGGGTGAGGCCGCCGGTGCCGGGAAGCACGGCGAGCAGTGGCAGTTCGGGGAGCGACACAGTGGCATTGCCGTCGTCGGCAAGAAGGATCTGATCGCAGGATACGGCAAGCTCGTAGCCACCGCCGGCAGCGGTGCCTTTGACAGCGCAGAGGAACTTCTGGCCGGAGTTTTCGGAGCTGTCCTCGATGCCGAGGCGGGTTTCGTTGGTGAACTTGCAGAAGTTGACCTTGTGGGCGTGCGTCGATCCGGCGAGCATGCGGATGTTGGCGCCGGCGCAGAACACCTTGTCCTTGCCGGACTTCACGACGACGACCTTCACCTCGGGGTGCTCGAAGCGCAGGCGCTGGAGTGCGTCTGCCAGTTCGATGTCGACGCCAAGGTCATACGAGTTGAGCTTGAGCTGATAACCGTCGAACAGCGTGGCGTTCTCGTCGACGTCCATGACCAGTTCGGCCGTCGTGCCGTTCGTCGTCAACTTCCAGTGACGGTACTGGTCGGGGCTGGTCTGGAATTCGATCCGTTTCGCCTGTTGCGCTGATGTTTCGGCCATTCTGCGTTCCTCGGGGTCGGCGTTGTCACCATGCCATGCGGTCAATGCATTATTATGCATATATTGCACGATATGCACAGTCAATATGTATTATGATGCAGTTTAGAGAATCCTGCGTCGAGCCTGCGGCTGTTCGGCCGTTTCGGAAGTTCGGTCGTTGTGCCGTTCGCATTGCCACGGACGAGGTCGGCGATGCGTTCGGGTGCAAAGCCGAGCACGGCGTCCGGGCCGGAAGCAAGCTGCAGATCATCCAAGGCCAGCGGCCATATTCTCGCGGCGGCCCTGTCGTGGCCGAGATGGCGCTTCAGGGACGCGTTGGCAATCTGGATCAATGCGCGCAGGAGGTAATACTCGCGGCTCTGCGGTCGTGTGCGACGCCAGGCGGCTTCCCAGACTTCGTGCGCTTCCCAGGCGTAGCCGCTTTCGAGCAGATCAAAACCGACGATGTAGGCTTCGGCAGACTGCCAGCTGGCGTCATCCACACGACGGGGAAGCGCTGTGATCAACGGCTCCAGATGCGACGTGTCCGGCCGGGTGCCGGTGCCGGGCCGGTGCGGCGGGGAACGCAATGACGCGACATAGCTCCGCACGGTTTACATGTCCCTGAGCTTGAAGCGCTGAATCTTGCCGGTGGCGGTCTTCGGAAGCGTTTCCGCAAACGTGATCCAGCGCGGGTACTTCCAGGGTCCGGCCTTGGCCTTCACATGCTCCTGAAGCTCACGGACGAGTGCGTCTCCGCCCTCGATGCCGGATTTCAGGACGACAAAGGCGCGGGGCTTGACGAGACCGTCTCCATCCTCTTTCGCGACAACGGCCGCCTCGAGCACGGCGTCGTGACTTATCAGTGCGCTTTCGACTTCAAATGGCGAACACCAGATGCCGGAGACCTTGAACATGTCGTCGGTGCGGCCCTGATACGTGAAGTATCCATCGGCACTGCGCGTGTATTTGTCGCCGGAGCGGGTCCATGGGCCCTGGAAGGTGCGCCGCGTCTTTTCGCGCTGATTCCAGTAGCCGTCTGCCGAACTCGGGCCGCTGACCAGCAACTCGCCAATTTCGCCGTCCTGCAGATCCCGGTCGTTCTCGTCGACGATGCGGACAGCGTAGCCGGGCACGGGTTTTCCAGACGTTCCGTAGCGAACATCTCCGGGCGTATTCGAAACAAATATGTGCAGCATCTCGGTCGAGCCGATGCCGTCGAGGATGTCGACGCCGAAGCGCTCGCGCCACGCCTTTCCGACCTCTTCGGGTAGTGGTTCGCCGGCGGAGATGCACATCCTGAGACGTGACGAGCTTTCGTCGCGCGATGCTTTCGGATGATTGAGCATGGCTGCGTAAAGTGTCGGAACGCCGAAAAACAGGGTCGGCTGGTACTTTTTCAGAAGTGCAAAGACGGCATCGGGCGTCGGCCGGTCAGGCAGCAGTATCGTGGTTGCGCCGACCGAGAGCGGGAAGGACATGGCATTGCCGAGGCCGTAGGCGAAGAAGATCTTGGCCGCAGAGTACACGATGTCATCCGGCCTGATGTCGATGATGCCCTGACCGTAGAGCTTCGCTGTACTCATGAGGCTCAAGTGGATGTGGCGGGTACCCTTCGGCATGCCGGTCGATCCGGACGAGTAGAGCCAGAAGGCCGTTTCGTCGGCGTTGGTGGCGACCGCTTCGAAGGTCGTCGGCTGGGCGGCCAGTTCGGCTGCGAGATCGAGTGCGAAGGCGGGCACCTCGCCGCCATCGACGAAGACGTGCTTCAGGTGCGGAAGCTTGCCGAGCAGCGGCTTGATCGCGGGAAGCAGAGGCGCGGACACGACGACGGCGCGGGCGCGGCTGTCGGCGAGGATGTAGCCGTACTGTTCGGTCGTGAGCAGGGTGTTGAGAGGCACGGGGACGATACCGGCCTTGATCGCGCCCCAGAAGGCCGGCGGATAGGAGATCGTGTCCAGCATCAGGAGCGCGACCCGAGCTTCGGTCGGGATCGCGCAGGCTGTGAAGAGGTTGGCGAACCTGTCGGTGGTTTCGGCCAGTTCGCCATAGGTCAGGGAGCGCGCGGGGTCTACGAAGGCTGGCTTGTCCCGGTAGGGGGACGTGCGATGCCGATCGACGAATTCTTTCGCGGCGTTGTAGGTCTTGAATTCTTCGGCCATCGTTCACTTTCCTCCCGCGTGGTCACCCGGACCGAAGCGAATGGGGTAATGCCGCCGGGGCTCTTGCCGGCCCTTGGCGACCCCTGCGTCTTTTATGCAATATAATACACTATATGCGCCAGAACGTCGCACGTAAACCCTATTCTTCGCGCTGAATGGGATCTATACTGCATCGCAATGACCAGAAAAGACCGCCATACCCATTCCGAGGCCAAGGCAATCGCCGAGGACATGTCGCGCAACGACGACGCGGCATATCTTTCGGCGATCGGAGATACTGTGCGCCGCTCGCGGTCGGGACGCGGCATGACCCGGAAGGCGCTGGCCCAGGCATCGGGAGTTTCGGAGCGGTATCTCGCGGAACTCGAAACCGGCACCGGCAATGCATCGCTGATCGTGCTCAGGAAAATTGCCCGGGCCATCGGGGTCGACGTGGCGGCGCTGGTCGGGCAGTCGGACGATCGCTCGCCTGAACTCGAAACCCTGATCGGGCGTCTCGAGGCGCTCGGGCCGACCGAACTTTCCGAGGTTTCCCGCTACGTTGCCGCGAGGTTCGCGGTGAGCCGGCAGCAGCCGCGACGCCACATCGGCCTCATCGGGCTGCGTGGGGCCGGGAAAACCACGCTCGGCCGCGCGCTGGCCGAAAGGCGGGGGCTGCGGTTCATCGAACTCGACCGCGAAATCGAGCGCACGGCCGGAATGGAGATCGCCGAGATCTTCGCCCTTCAAGGGCAGGCCGGATTCCGCAAGCTCGAACTCGATTGCCTCAAGGCCGTCGTCGACAGCGAGGCCGGGTCGGTCATCGCCACGGGCGGCAGTCTCGTAACGTCGCCGAAGGCGTTCAGCCTTCTTCGGGAGCGGTGCCTCGTGGTGTGGCTCAAGGCGACGCCGGCCGAACACATGGAGCGCGTTCTCGCGCAGGGCGACATGCGGCCGATGGCCGACAATCCACTCGCCATGGAGGACCTGAAGTCCATCCTCGACAGTCGTGCGGCGCTTTACTCGCGGGCCGACGTGACGCTCGATACGTCGCGCTTCGATATCGCCACGGCGGTCGCGGAGCTGTCGCGACTCGCGGAGAGTGCGGGCGCCACGCGCTCGCGGTGACTTTGGTCAGGACGCGGCGGGCCGGCAGAACTCGTCGGCCGGCAAGGGATCACAGCGTGGGTTTTCGACACAGATCGACATTGCGGCGCGCAATTCGGCGTTCGGCTTGCCGTCGCGCGGGCCCCGGTAGAGACCCTGATCGGACAATCCGCACTGATAGAGCAGCGTCATGTGTTCGCCGCCGACGTCCATGGCGAGGTTGTAATCCGCAAGTGCGGAAGCGGGATCGCCGAGTGCCTGCGCGATGTGTGCTCGCGTGTCGTAGGCGGGGCCACTGCGCGGGTCTAGGCGAAGGGATTTTTCGACATCGTCGCGGCCCATGGCCGGACGTCCCCATTTGAAATAGGCCCAGGCGCGGTTGTTCAGCGCGGATGGCGCGTTCGGCGTGATGGCGAGGGCGCGATCATAGTCGGCGACGGCCCGGTCGTACTGTCGCTTCTGGGAATAGGCGAGGGCGCGGGAGGCGAACGCTGCGCTCAGCGCTGTATCGGCCAATGCCTGCCGCTCAATGATGCTCGTGCAGGCGGCGATACGCTTGTCGAGATCTTCCGAGTAGCAGTCGAGCTCATCGGCCGCATGAGATGGGCTTGCAGCCGTGAGCGCAATGACGAAGGCGACCGGGATCGTCCAGCTTTTCCGCTTCGGCAGGTGCATCACTCGCTCCTCGATCCTTGCCCGATCTCCGGTGGCTTACTATCACATCGTGTGCCACGCTGTCGCCAGCCAGCAGGCGGGCAGGATTACGGCACTTCGGTGATCGGGCGAGATAGACCGGGAACGATGACAAACCTGGACCTTATTTCAGTAGACTGGGGTACGACCTCGTTTCGCGCAGCCCTCGTCGGATCGGACGGCCGAATTGTCGATCGCCGGGCCGGTGCGGAGGGCATACTCGCCGTGCCGGACGGAGATTTCCGGTCCGTACTCGAAAGGTACGTCGTTGACTGGCGCGTTGCCCGGCCGACGGCGCAAATCGTGATGTCCGGCATGATCGGGTCGCGCCAGGGCTGGGTCGAGGCGCCCTATGCGGCAACGCCGGCGTCCCTCGATGTCGTGGCGCGGGACATGCGTTCTATCGACGCGGGACCGGTGCTCGGCGCCGTCCTCGTCGTACCGGGTGTCGCCATGTCGTCGAACGGACTTGCACCCGATGTCATGCGCGGGGAAGAAACACAGGTGTTCGGTGCACTCGGTGACGGTGAGCGGGACCGCCGCCTGTTCGTGCTTCCGGGTACGCATTCGAAATGGGTCGATGTGCGCGACGGCGCGATTGCCGAATTCGCGACCTACATGAGCGGGGAAATCTTCGCGGCCCTGACGTCACATACGATCCTCGGGCGCCTGATGGCCGATGCGAAGGACGACGACCGAAGCGGTTATGCGGACGGGGTTCGTGCCGGGGCCGCGGACGGACATGCGGGCGATCTTCTCAATCGCGTTTTCTGGGCGCGGACGCACGGCCTTGTCGACGGGTGGCCCGGTGGCCGGCTCAAGAGCTTTCTCTCCGGTCTGCTGATCGGCGCGGAGCTGAAAGCGGCCTCGCGTCGCGCGGACGGCGCCACGACCTTCACGATCATCGGCAGCGATACGTTGTCGACCCTCTATCTTGAAGCCGCGCGGGTTCTCGGTATGGAAGCCGTGGTGGCCGAACCCGACCGGGCGGTGGCGGGGCAGATCCTGTTGCTGCGCGCACGGAAGCGCCTCGAACATGGAGCGTGACATGGATTTCAGGGCGGCGCTGGCGCGGTCACCAATCATCGCGATCCTGCGGGGTATCAAGCCCGAAGAGGTGTCGCCGGTCGGGGTAGCGCTCGTCGAGGCGGGCATCGCGATCATTGAAGTGCCGCTCAATTCGCCGGAGCCCATGGTGTCCATCGCGCGACTGCAGCGCGAATTCGGCGCCGATGCCGTCATAGGCGCGGGCACGGTCATGACGCCGGCCGATGTCGATGCGATCGCGGCGGCAGGTGGCCGGCTCGTGGTGATGCCACATTCCGACATGGCGGTGATCCGCCGGGCACGGGCCCTGGGGCTGGTTGTGGCGCCGGGTGTGGCGACGCCGACCGAAGCGTTCGCGGCGCTCGCCGAGGGTGCCGATGCGTTGAAACTCTTCCCCGCAGAAATGATTTCGCCGGCGGCCGTCAAGGCCATGCGGGCCGTTCTGCCGCGTGACACGTTGCTCATTCCTGTCGGCGGCATGGGTGTCGAGACAATCCCCCGCTACC
>DAOMWV010000023.1:0-22677 GCA_035436725.1 Hyphomicrobiaceae bacterium | reverse complement strand
GTCGAGCGCCAGAGCTGGTCGTTCGCGGGCATCCGGGGGCAGTTCGACCGGGCGCAGTTGCAGCGCGGCTTCCAAGTCTACAAGGAAGTCTGCGCATCCTGTCACAGCGCCAACCGCCTCTCGTTCCGAAACCTGTCGCAGCCAGGCGGTCCGGAGTTTCCGGAAGAGGGCGTGAAAAACCTTGCCGCGACCTATCAGGTCACGGATGGGCCGAACGACGACGGGAAGATGTTCAAGCGGCCGGCGAAGCTGTCCGATCGCATTCCGGCGCCGTTCGCCAATGAGAACGAAGCGCGTGCCGCCAACAACGGTGCGTATCCGCCAAACCTGTCGCTGATCACCAAGGCGCGCGGCGTCGAGGTCGACAAGCCGTTCTGGGCCGTTCCGTTCCACATGATCCGCGACATCGGTACGGGGTATCAGGAGGCAGGCGCGGACTATCTTTATGCGCTGTTGACCGGATACGTCGACGAGCCGGCCTACAAAGACGAAGGGGGCAAGCTCGTTCCCGTTCCCGCTGCGGAGGCAAAGGGCAACAAGTCGCTCAAGCGCTGTGTCGCCGTCGAGCACACGGCCGGCAAGCCCGACACGTGCGTCAAACTCGGCGACGGGATGAACTACAACCTTTACTTTCCCGGCCAGCAAATCGCGATGGCCAATCCGCTCTCGGACGGCGTCGTCAAGTACTCGGATGGCTCGCCGGAGACGCTCGCCCAGTACGCCAAGGACGTCACGGCGTTCCTCGCATGGGCGGGTGATCCGAAGCTCGAGGAACGCAAGCGGATGGGCCTTATGGTAATGCTCTATCTGCTGATCACGACGGTGCTGCTGTACTTCGCGAAGAAGCGGATCTGGTCCCGGGTACCGCACTGATCGTGCGCTAAAGGATGTGAAAAAGGCCTCGGTTACGGGGCCTTTTTTGTGCGATAAGCGGGCCTGGTCGTGTCGGGTGCCCAGGGGTGCCGAGGCACAGTCAGTCGAGGTTGGTACATGACCAGAAGCGTACTCGGCATCGTCGGCGGCAGCGGTCTCTACGACCTGCCCGGGCTGAAAAATGCCGAGTGGCGGTGGGTCGAAAGCCCGTGGGGTGAACCTTCGGACGAGATTCTTTTCGCGGAACTCGACGGCCTGCCGCTTCGATTCCTGCCGCGCCACGGCCGTGGTCATCACCGATCGCCGTCGGGGATCAATTACCGCGCCAATATCGACGCGCTGAAGCGCGCCGGGGTCACCGATCTCGTTTCGGTTTCGGCTTGCGGGTCGCTCAAGGCGGAATATGCGCCGGGGCATTTCGTCATCGTGGACCAGTTCATCGACAGGACGTTCGCGCGGGAGAAATCTTTCTTCGGCAATGGCCTCGTCGCGCATGTTTCGATGGCCGATCCGATCTCGCCCGGGCTCGCGGATGCTGTCGAAGCGGCAGCGCGTGCGGAAGGAATACGATACAGCCGAGGCGGGACCTATCTTGTCATGGAGGGGCCGCAGTTTTCGACGCGGGCGGAGAGCAACATGTATCGCTCGTGGGGGTGCGACGTGATCGGCATGACGAACATGCCGGAGGCCAAGCTCGCACGCGAGGCCGAGATCTGTTACGCGACGCTCGCGATGGTGACCGACTACGACTGCTGGCACGACGATCATCGCGAAGTCGACGTGCCGACGATCATCAAGGTGCTGATGGAAAACGTCGGCAAGGCGCAGCGGCTCGTGGCGCGGCTCGCGCGCGAGTTCCCTCGCGAGCATCCCGCGTGTCCCTATGGTTCGGATCGTTGTCTCGACACCGCTCTCATCACGGCACCGGACAAGATCGATCCCGAGCTGCGCGGCAAACTCGATGCCGTCGCGGGGCGGGTGCTCAACCGCAAGGGCTGAGTCATGGCGTCTCTCAAAGCGTACAATTCGAAGCGCGCGCCGCAGCCGGCGGCCGGCTATGCACAAGCGGTCAAGCTGGAAAGCGCCAAAGAGCTGCTGTTCGTCAGCGGGCAGATTCCGGTCGCGCCGGACGGGGCGGTGCCTGCCACGTTCGGGGCCCAGGCGCGACTGGCGTGGGCAAACGTCATCGCCCAGATCGAGGACGCCGGCATGAGCCTCGACGATCTCGCCAAGGTGACGATTTTTCTCTCGGATCGCGCCTATGCAGCCGAAAACCGTGCCATCAGGCAGGATGTCCTCGGCCAGAGGAGCGTCGCGCTGACAGTGATCATCACCGGCATTTTCGACAGTGCGTGGCTGCTCGAGATCGAAGCGATCGCAGCACGCTGACACAAGGGACGCTCATCGTGACGCCTAATCTCACTAAACTTGTCGCCACACTGCCGTCGACGGTTCCGTTCGTCGGTCCGGAGGCGCAGGAGCGCGCCCGTGGTCGCGCCTTCCGGGCGCGGATCGGCGCCAACGAAAACGTATTCGGGCCGTCACCCAAAGCAGTTGCAGCTATGGCGGCGGCGGCGGCGGATTGCTGGATGTACTGCGATCCAGAAAACCACGACGTCAAAGTCGCGCTCGCGAAACATCTTGGTGTGAAGCCCGAAAACATCGCCGTCGGAGAAGGCATCGACAGCCTGTTCGGATACACCGTGCGGCTGTTCGTCGATCCGGCCGGCGGTGACACGGTGGTGACGTCGGCGGGGGCGTATCCGACGTTCAACTTCCATGTCGCGGGTTATGGCGGGCGCCTCGTGACCGTTCCTTACGCCGCCGATCGCGAAGATCCCGAGCACCTGCTCGACGCGGCGCGCCGGGAAAAGCCGAAGCTCATCTACTTCGCCAATCCGGACAATCCGATGGGGTCGTGGTGGAATGCGGGCGGTGTGCAGCAATTCATCGAGCGTGTACCGGAGGGGACGGTCCTGGTGCTCGACGAGGCATATGCCGAATTCGCACCCGACGGGACCATGCCGCCGCTCGACGTCTCCGATCCGCGCGTGTTGCGGTTCAGGACGTTTTCGAAGGCCTACGGCATGGCGGGGGCCCGGATCGCCTACGTGATCGGGGAGGCCTCACTCATCAAGTGTTTCGACAAGATCCGGAACCACTTTTCCGTCAACAGGATCGCGCAGGCAGGTGCGCTCGCCGCCCTTGCTGACCAGGAGCACCTGCGGCGCACGATCACGGCGGTTTCGGAAGCGCGGTCGTCCATCGGCGGGATCGCCGAGCGCTGCGGCTTTCGGCCGCTGCCGTCCGCCACCAACTTTGTGACCATCGACTGCGGTCGCGATGGGGCGTATGCCAAGTCCATTCTGGATGGCCTGATCGCGCGCGATGTGTTCGTACGTATGCCGGGTGTTGCGCCCCTCAACCGGTGTATCCGCATTTCGGCGGGCAAGCCGGCCGACCTCGACATCCTCGAAGAAGCTCTCACCGGCGTCGTTAAGGCGACCGGTTGAGGCGTAGCCCGATCAATTGCAGAGCCCGATATGAAGAAACGTCCCATTACAGCGCCCGACGGCAACCAGCCGGTCAGCCGATACGCAGAGGCGATGGAAGTCGTCGATGCCAAGCGCTGGTTGTTCCTCTCCGGCCAGACCCCGATGCGTCCAGACGGATCGATCCCGGAGGATTTCCGCGAGCAGGCACGGCAGGTCTGGGCCAACATCGAAGCGCAGCTGCGTGCCGGCGAGATGACGCTCGACAATATCGTGAAAGTGAAGGTCTTCCTGACGGATCGCCGGTACGGGCCGATCCACCGGGCCATCCGGGAGGAAATTCTCGGCGAACGTGTGCTCGGGCTCACCGTCGTCATCGTCGACATGCTCGACGAGCGGATGCTGCTCGAGGTCGAGGTCATCGCGGCTGCGTGACGGCGGAAGCGCGCGGGCTGTCAGTGATCAGCCGGGGAAGCTGATCAGGATCCGCATCTTGACGAGCCACGGCAGGAACGTCTGCGCGACCTGCCCGATGGCCCAGAGGATCATCATCAGCAGGATCAAGGCCGGGATCGCTGCGACGACGGCTTTCAGATAGAACGTGACCATCTTCAGGAACGGGACCTCGAAACGGGCCACGGAGACCTGCGGCAGATCTCCCGGGGGCAGCATCGAAGGTGCAGTCGGATAGGCCATCGCAGTGGAATCGGGCGAGGTCGGTGCTGCGGCAGAGCTGTAGCCGGTGCGCGGTGCATTGAGGATTTCGCGGGCCAACTGATCACGGGCCCGCGCTTCCTTCTCGCGCTTCAGTGTGCGCGGCAGGTCTTCGTCGTTTGCCTGCATGAGACTGGTGTCCGACATCTGCCGACCCTTTCAGGTTCATGAGCGCCCGGCGTCGTCAGCCATGGCGCGCCGGTCCGTCGTACCGGCTCAGCTTACCGGATCGCCGGAGCCGATCTGCGAGTGTTCTCAAGATTCGGGGCAGTTTCGCCAACCATTTTGGCCTTAATGGGATGGTCGGCTTCGCAATTGTCCCCAGTAATCGGGAGTGTTGTGCCGCGCAGAGGCCGCTTTGCGGCGACAGCATGACCGGTTGCCGAACTGATCTGAATGGAGTTCGTCAGCCGGCGGGGATCGACGATTCACAGGTCAAGCCGCGGTCAGTTGGCGGCCGAAGGCACGGTCCTGCCGAGGGCCGGGTTGAGATTGGCGGAATCGTTTTCCGCCATCAGGACACCGGCGACGATGGCGCGGGCCAATTGCTCGGCCATGCAGCGATGGCCGTTGTCGTTCAGGTGCAGGTTGTCGGAGGTCAGGTAGAAGCGATCGCCGCGGTTGCGGGAAAGCTCGCGCATGGCCTCGAAGCGATCGACGAGGAGGACCTTGCGCTCACGGGCGACGTCGGCGACAGCGGCGACGATCTTTTCATAAAATTCATCGCGGGTAAGGGCGTCGGAATACTGCGGATCGACGAGGACCACGTCGATGCGGTTCGAATTCAGCCAGTCGAGTGTGCGGCGGAGGCAATCCTTGAAGGCTTCGACATCGACGTGACGGATCGCGTCGTTGGTGCCGACCTGCCAAAGGACGAGATCGGGTTTCACCTCGGCGATGGTGTCTTTCATGCGCGCCGACTGGCCTTCGGCGATCTCGCCGGAAATGCCGCGGCCGACGACGTCGAAATCGAAACCGGAGAAAGTCTTCTCGAGATTGTCTTCGAGACGCGCGATGTAGGCGTTCGACGGGCGCGAGGCGCCGACACCGACGGTCGATGATGAGCCGATCGCCAAAACCCGGGGCGCGCGGCGTTCGCGGACGGCATTGCGAAGACCGCGCAACGGCCGGCGGAAGCTATCGCCGGCGATGCGCTTGGTAGTGCAATCGCTCGAGAGGGCCGGCGCTCTCGTCGGAAGGGAAATCGGACGCAGGCCGGCCATGATGGCGGCCTCGATCTCGTCGGCAGAATAGGGGACCGGGTCGGCGGCCAATACCGGGACGGACACAAAGGCGATAACGCCTATAGCGAACACTGACCGAAACTTGCGCAGCATTCCTGTCTGCTCCCTCGTCCCCTGGCTGAAAAATGCGGGATTTCATCGTGTCCGTCAAATGACAACGGGCAAAAAATGCGCGTTCAGCCGGGGAATACACTAGAAAACAGATAACAAATCACCGGATATGGACCGCTCGCGGGTATGGTTTCGCGTAACCATCCGGTTCAGGGGCGGGCAGAGCGGGGCGGCGGTCGGCCGACAGGGGGAAGGCGCGATGGCGACGAACGGGAGCTATCGGCAACTCGATCCGGACAAGATCGCAGCGACCCTCATCTTGCTGGGCGACAGGATCAATCGCCGGTTTCCGGCCGCAGGTCTCTACAATGTCTGCGTCGAACTGACCGACATCACCCGGGTTTCCCATGCGACGCTCGAGAAGGTGCGCCGTGCCGATCCTTGGCTCAAGGTCGCGGGACTATCGGTATTCGCCATCGGATTGGCCCTGCTCGTGCTCGTGCTGTCGATCTTCGAGGTCAAGCGGGAGGCGGAGAATTTCTCGGGGATGCTGCAGGGCATCGACGCCGGCATGAACATACTCCTGCTGATGGGCGGTATGGGGCTGTTTCTGAGTACGCTGCAAGGGCGCTGGAGCCGGCAGCGTGCGCTCGACGGTCTTTACGAGTTGCGGTCGATCGTGCACGTCATCGACATGCATCAGCTGACGAAGGATCCGTCCGGGGTCGCGACGGTGGCGCAGACGGCGGAACTCGGTCCGGGGCAGAGGCAACTCACGATCGACGAACTCGAAACCTATCTCGACTTCTGTGCGGAGTTGTTCTCGCTCGCGGGCAAGGTCGCCGCTCTCTATGCCCAGAGTACGCGCGATGCGCTGGTCATCGAGGTCGTGAGCGACATCGAGCGGTTGACGGCGAGCCTCTCGCAGAAGGTCTGGCAGAAGATCACCGTCGTGCAGCAACTGCGGGCCGCCAGCCGGGCGACGGGTGGCGCTGTCGGTTAACGGCTGGCGGGCATGGCGACCGGCCTATGCCTGGCTGCGGTTGACAGCGCGGGCCTCGGGCCGCAAAACCCGCTCCTGACAACGGTTGGATCGGACACGAGAGGGCGATGATGTCGGCTGCGGATCTTCAAAAGACCATCGAGGCGGCATGGGACGGCAGGGACCAGATCACGCCGCAGACCAAGGGCGCTGTCCGGGATGCCATCGAAACGGCGCTGGCGGGCCTCGACAAGGGTACGTACCGGGTCGCGGAAAAGACCGGCGGCGACTGGGTCGTGCACCAGTGGCTGAAGAAGGCGGTGCTGCTGTCGTTTCGTCTCGAGGACAATGGCATCATTCCATTCGCTGGCGCGGATGGCAGCAGGGTCTACGGCTGGGACAAGGTGCCGCTCAAGTTCGACCGGTGGCAGGCGAGTGATTTCCAGGCAGCCGGATTTCGTGCGGTTCCCGGTGCGGTGGTGCGGCGCAGTGCGTTCATCGCCAAGAACGTCGTGCTGATGCCGTCGTTCGTGAATCTCGGCGCCTACGTCGACAGCGGCACGATGGTCGATACCTGGGCGACGGTCGGCAGCTGTGCGCAGATCGGCAAGAACGTGCACCTGTCGGGCGGTGTCGGCATCGGCGGCGTGCTGGAGCCGCTGCAGGCGAACCCGACGATCATCGAAGACAACTGCTTCATCGGTGCGCGGTCGGAGGTCGTCGAGGGGGTGATCGTCGGCGAGGGCTCGGTTCTGGCGATGGGCGTCTTCATCAGTGCGTCGACGAAGATCGTCGATCGTGCGACCGGTAAGGTGCACGTCGGGCGCGTGCCGCCGTATTCGGTGGTGGTCTCCGGCTCGATGCCCGGAAAGCCGCTGCCCGATGGCACGCCGGGTCCGTCGCTCTATTGCGCCGTGATCGTCAAGACGGTCGATGCGCAGACGCGGTCGAAGACCGGGATCAACGAACTGCTCAGAGACTGAGCTGGCAGTTTTCACAGCAGCCGCGGGGGAAGGAAGAAACCGGATGCGCGTGTTCCATTCTCCCGACAGCGTGCGGCACGCTCCATCGGATTATTACCGGCGTGGCGCGATCGTCGCGCATCCGGAACAGGCGCAGCGTTACACACTGCTCTACGATGCCGTGGTGAAGGCCGGACACGACGTTTCGGTTGCGGGGGATCGTGGCCTCGTTCCGATACAGGCGGTGCACGATGCCGGCTATCTCAGGTTTCTCGAGACGGCCTGGAGCCGGCGCGCGGAAATTCCTGGGCTCGGCACCGAAATCGGCTCGTCGCATTTCGCGCGACCGCAGATGTCGCGGCGGCCAGACGGGCTTCTCGGCCAGATCGGCTATTTCATGGCCGATACCTCGACGCCGATCCAGGCCGGGACCTGGGAGGCGGTCTACGGCGCGGCTCAAGCGGCGATCGCTGCCGGTGAACACGTCGCCATGGGGGGCGCGCGCTCGGCGTATGCGCTGTGCCGGCCGCCGGGGCATCATGCCTACGCGGCGAGTGCGGGCGGGTTCTGCTTTCTCAACAACACCGCGATCGCCGCGCGTCACGTCGGGCGACTGCTCGGCGGGCGCGTCGCGATCCTCGACATCGACGTGCATCACGGCAACGGCACGCAGGGCATATTCTATGCCTCGGACGACGTGCTGACTATCTCGCTGCACGCCGCACCGGACAACTATTTCCCCTTCTACACCGGCTATGCCGACGAGAGCGGTGACGGTGCGGGCGCCGGTTTCAACATCAACATGCCGATGCCGGAGGGCACGAGCGATGCGGTCTGGCTCGATGCGTTAGCGAAGGCTGCAGCGAAGGTTCGCGAGTGCAATCCCGTCGCGCTGGTGGTGGCGCTCGGGTTCGATGCGTCCGAGCACGATCCGATCGGTGCGTTCAAGATCACAACCGGAGGATTTGAAGCCGCGGCAGGTGTGATCGCGAACCTCGGATTGCCGACGGTTCTCGTGCAGGAGGGGGGGTATCTGTCGGACGTGCTGGCGGTTAATCTCGTCCGGTTTCTTGCCGCGTTCGAGGCGGCGCAGGGAGGACGCGGCGCATGACCGGGTTCGATCCGGAAGATCCGGTCGCGCTGACGCAGGCGCTGGTGCGCTGCGAGAGCGTCACGCCGCACGAAGGCGGGGCGCTGACGCTTCTCGAGACGGTTCTCGCTGCGCGTGGCTTCACCTGTCATCGAATGACGATGCGGGAGGAAGGCACGTCCGACGTCGAAAACCTCTATGCGCGGATCGGGAGCGGAAAAAGGGTGCTCTGCTTTGCCGGGCACACGGACGTGGTGCCGACAGGGGACGTGAGCCGGTGGCGGCATCCCCCATTCGGTGGCGTGATCAACGACGGCTTTCTTTACGGCCGCGGGACCGTCGACATGAAGGGAGGGATTGCGGCGTGGGTCGCCGCGCTCCTGCGTCATGTGCGCCTGTACGGTGCCGGTGGCGACCTCGGCTATTCGTTGCTCATCACCGGCGACGAAGAGGGTCCGTCGATCAACGGGACCGTCAAGGTGCTCGACTGGATGGCGGCGAACGGGGAGCGGATCGATTATGCGGTCGTCGGTGAGCCGACCAATCCCGAGCGGCTGGGGCAGGAGATCAAGATCGGCCGCCGGGGTTCGCTGACGGCGGAAATCGTCGTCTCCGGCAAGCAGGGACATGTCGCGTATCCGCATCTGGCGGAGAACCCGGTACCGAAGCTCGTCCGGATCCTCGACCGGCTTTCCGGGCACTGCTTCGATCGTGGTAACGCCGACTTCGAGGCCACCAATCTCGAGGCAACCGTCGTGCGCGTCGACAATACGGCGACCAACCTCATTCCGGCCGAAGCCCGGGCCAAAGTGAATGTCCGCTACAACACGGAGTGGACACGCCCGAGGCTCGAAAACGAGATCCGGACGCTGGTTGCGGCGGCGGCGGCGACCTGCGATGCGCGCTGGGACGTCACGTTCTCGGGCACTGGCGATGTCTTTCTGACGAAGCCTGGGCCGCTGGTCGAGGCCATGGTGCGGGCGGTGGAGGCTGTCAGCGGGCGGACGCCCGCGCTGACGACGAATGGCGGGACGTCCGACGCGCGGTTCATCCAGGCGTGGTGTCCGGTCATCGAGTACGGTCTCATCAATGCGTGCGCGCATCACGTGGACGAGCGGGTATTGGTGTCGGACCTGACCGCACTTCGCGACAGTTACGCTCGGTTCATAGCCGATATGAGTTCGACCGCAGACACTTGACCGGGGCCGAAACAGGCACATTGTGCGTTAACTGATTGTCAGTCTGTTCGACTTAACGTGCCAACAATTGCCGGTTGTGAAATTCGATGGCGAACGAACACAGTTATTCCAATTTTGGAATAGCTCGGCCATGCATGGTAAAGAAAAAATTCACGATTTGGGCGCCATTCTGCCTCTAACGGGGGCATTTCCATGGCAGGTCGTGTATTCGACGATAATGGCGGGGTTTGGTCGAGCACATCGACCGAATTTTCGACGACGTTCGCGACGCACGGATCGGGCATGTCATCGGGCGACTATGCCGTCAGCGCCCTCGGGTTCGTCGTGGTGGACCTGTTCGGGCAGACCGCACAAATCCGTCTCTCTCCTGCAATCGTTTCTGCGAATGCCCTGGTCACGGCGACGGACTGGCTCAAAGGGCAGCGCTTCGAGCGCATTTCGATCGCCTATGGCGGGCAGACCTGGCAATATGATTTCGCCGTAACGCTCGAAGATGCGGTGGCGAAGATTGCCACGCGGATATCGAACACGGCCCGGGCGGTACTCGATCCCGTGATGTGGCGCAAAACGGATCGTGCCGAAATCGCCCGATCGCCCGTATTGTCCTCTCTTTTCAGAGAATGGCGCGAGATCGTCGGTGCGGGTACTCTCGTCGATCCGGTGCATTTCGCGCATCGGCATCTCCAGAAGCGGTATGTGGTTGCGCGTCGGCGCCCGGAGATCGACGCACTCGTTTTCGACGCAATCGGTTCGGGTTTCCGATATTACGGAGAGCAGTGGGCGGAGTCCTCATTGGGCATGCCGCTCAAGTCGCAACCCGACCCGGTCTACGGGGCATGGGTATCGGAAAGCTATGATCAGGCTCGCTTCATGGGCGAGCCGTCCGCACACGACGTCGACGCGGTCATCAAGCCACAAAAAGGCAGTATGGCGCGGCTGAGGATCAGACGGGTTGTGCTGCCACTTCCAGTCGAGGGGGGAGATTCCGTCGTCATAGGCGGCTCGTTCTACGACGATACGGTCGACCTCCGGCAGGTCTCAGACGTGGCGGACAACGAAAACGAAACCCTCGATTTCAAGCTCCGGTTGAATGTGGCGCATCGCAGAATTTCCAATGCGATACCAGGCTGAGCGATTGCAGTTTCGAGCAATTTCCGTTCATTAATTTCTGAAACGGATATTGCGTTGCATAAATTCAGTCGATATATGCCCTTCCAATTCCTCGAATTGTGAAAGGGTTGGATATGGCGTCGATCAATCTCGACAAACTCTCGGTCAAAGAACTCCTCGATCTCGAAGTCAAGGTCCGCAAGGCGATCGAGACGGCGAAGTCGCGCCAGCGCGATGCGGTCAAGCAGAAGATCGACCAGCTCGTCGCGCGCGAAGGGTTCTCCGCTGACGAACTTGCCGAAATCTACGGGTTCGCGCGTGGCCGCGGTGGACGCAAGGGCACCAAAGTCGCTCCGAAGTATCGAAATCCGGACAACAAGCTCGAGACCTGGACCGGGCGCGGGCGGCAGCCGCGGTGGGTTGCGGCGCGGCTGGCCAAGGGCGCGAAGCTCGCCGATTTTGTCATCTGATCAGGACGATCCGAAAATTGAAGCGGCCCGGAATGCGTCAGCGCTCCGGGCCGTGTCCTTTTGCTCTTACCGCATTGCGTTATTCGCGGTTGCGTTCGGGCACCGGGGATAGGAAAGTCCGGCAGATCACGGGCACATGAGCGATGCCGACCGGGTTCGCTCGAACGTCGGCACGGTTTCGCAGCGGAGCTGGCGATGACGGATATCGCGACGCGAGTTTATAATCATACCTGGAAGATCGATCCGATCGTCCGTTCGGTCCTGGATACGGATTTCTACAAGCTGCTGATGGCGCAGACCGTGTTCCGCCGGCACCGGAATGCGCGCGTCACGTTCGGGATCATCAACAGATCGCGGCACATCCCGCTTGCGCGCATCGTCGACGAAGGCGCGTTGCGCGAGCAGCTCGACCACATCCGCACGCTGTCGCTGTCGCGCGGGGAAAGCACCTGGCTGCGCGGCAACATGTTCTATGGCAAGCGGCAGATGTTTTCGCCGGATTTCATCGCCTGGCTCGAGACGTTCCGCTTTCCGCCCTATCATCTCGAACGGATCGGAGATCAGTACGAACTGACCTTCGAGGGGCCGTGGATCGAGACGATGATGTGGGAGATTCCCGCTCTTGCGGTGATCATGGAGCTGCATAGCCGGGCGGTGCTGAAAGGGCTCGGCAAATTCGAGTTGCAGGTGCTCTATGCGCGCGCGATGACGCGGGTCTGGGAAAAGATCCAGTCGCTGAGGTCGCTCGATTCGCTGTCGATCGCCGATTTCGGAACGCGGCGGAGGCACGGTTTCCTGTGGCAGGACTGGTGCGTTCAGGCGATGAAGGAGGGGCTCGACGCGAAGTTTCTCGGCACGTCGAACTGCCTGATCGCCATGCGGCAGGAAGTGGAAGCGATCGGCACCAATGCGCACGAATTGCCGATGGTCTATGCCGCACTGGCTCAGACCGACGCCGATCTCGCGGTGGCGCCGTACAAGGTGCTCGGGCACTGGCAGGAGGATTACGAGGGCAATCTGCGCGTAATCCTGCCCGATACGTTCGGGACCAAGGGGTTCCTGGAGAGGGCTCCGGACTGGGTCAATTCGTGGACCGGTGTCCGGATCGACAGCGGTGATCCGAAAGCCAGCGGGGACTTCGTCATCGACTGGTGGAAGCGGCGGGGTCAGGATCCGAAGCAGAAGCTCGCCATATTCTCGGACGGGCTCGACGTCGACGAGATCACCGACCTCTATCATTATTTTCGCGGGCGGGTCCGTCTTGGGTTCGGCTGGGGCACGCTGCTGACCAATGATTTCCGTGGGCTCGACCCACAGGGCCGGCTCGACCCGTTTTCGATCGTGTGCAAGGTCGTCGACGTCAACGGACGGCCGGCGGTGAAACTTTCGGACAATCCCTCCAAGGCTGTCGGTCCGCCGGGGGAGGTCGAGCGGTACCGCCGCGTGTTCGGGGTCGGAGCGCAGGTGGCGGCCCCCGTCGTCGTCTGACAGGCGTACCGGACGATGTTCCGGTCAAGAATCCTGGGGGCGGACGCATCCCGAGGCGTGCTGTGGCATCGCGTCGCGGATCAGTGCTTGATGGGCGTGAGCGCCTGCGGTACGAACTATGGCAAGATTTTGATCTGATGGAGGGATGAGAATGGCAGTCGATACGTCCAATGGCCATCCGGCAATGGACTACCATGAGCACGTGCGGACCTACAAAGGCTTCCTGCGGGTGACGGTGGTTTCTGTCATCCTTTGCACCGCCATTCTCCTGGGCATGCTCATCTTCCTGGTTCCCTGATTGCCCCTCGTGGCGCCGGGTGCGCGTCGGTGACGACGCCGTGCCTGCCGCCATTTGCGGTCCTTTCCGTCTTTCCGTTTCGAGTTTCATCATGACGATCATCGCAGTCGTGTCCGAGCGCAATGACGAGCCTCGGACGGCCGTATCACCGGAAACGGTGAAGAAGTTCATCGGGCTCGGCTGCACGGTGAGGATCGAAGCGGGGAGCGGGGCGCGGTCGCGCATTTCGGACGACGCGTATCGTGCGGCCGGGGCGGAGGTTATGGCCGACCGCGCGGCGGTCCTTGCCGGCGCGGACATCCTGCTCGGCGTCCGGCGCCCCGCAGCCGACGATCTCAAGACGCTGAAAGACAGTGCGTTCGCCGCCGCGATGATCGCCCCCTTCGACGACCGGCCGGGTCTCGAAGCGCTGAGCGGTTCCGGGCGGACGCTGTTCTCGATGGAGTTCATGCCGCGCATCACGCGCGCGCAGTCGATGGACGTGCTGTCGAGCCAGGCGAACCTCGCGGGCTACAAGGCCGTCGTCGATGCGGCTGCGATGTTCGAGCAGGCGATGCCGATGATGATGACGGCGGCAGGCACCGTGCCGGCGGCCAAGGTGTTCGTGATGGGTGCTGGTGTCGCGGGGCTGCAGGCCATCGCCACGGCGCGCCGCCTCGGTGCCATCGTGTCGGCGACGGACGTGCGACCGGCCGCAAAGGAGCAGGTGGCGTCGCTGGGCGCGAAGTTCATCGCGGTCGAAGACGACGAGTTCAAGCAGGCGCAGACGGCTGCGGGCTATGCCAAGCCGATGAGCGAGGCTTACCAGAAGAAGCAGGCCGAGCTCGTCGCGAACCACATCAAGAACCAGGACATCGTGATCACGACGGCGCTCATTCCGGGTCGGCCGGCCCCGCGTCTCGTCACGAAGGACATGGTCGAGAGCATGAAGAGCGGCGCGGTCATCGTCGATCTCGCCGCCGAGCGGGGCGGGAACTGCGAGCTGACGCAGCCTGACAAGGTGGTCGATCACAACGGCGTTTCGATCGCGGGGCCGACGAACCTGCCGGGCGAACTGCCGGTCAACGCCACGAACCTCTACGCCAAGAACCTCTATGCGTTTCTCGAGAGCCTGTTCGACAAGAAAGCCAAGGCGCTCGCCATCAACTGGGACGACGAACTCGTCAAGGGCACGCTCGTGGCAAAGGGCGGCGCCATCGTTCACCCCAACCTGACCAAGGGTGCGTCATGAAATACCTGTTCTCAGTTCTCGCATCCCTGGCGCTTGCCACCGGTCCGGCGCTTGCGGCCGGTGGAGCGGCGATCGACCCGGCCGTCTACCAGTTCATGGTGTTCGTGATCGCGATCTTCGTCGGCTATTTCGTCGTCTGGTCGGTGACGCCGGCGCTGCATACGCCGCTGATGAGCGTGACCAACGCGATCTCCTCGGTAATCGTCGTGGGCGCGCTGCTCGCGGTCGGGGTGACCGCTATCAGCGCGGGCAGCTACCTCGCGAAATTCTTCGGTGTGCTCGCGCTGGCGATGGCATCCGTCAATATCTTCGGCGGCTTCCTCGTCACGCAGCGGATGCTCGCCATGTACAAGAAGAAAGAGCCCAAAAAGGACGGAGCAAAGTGAACGGAGGGCCGTGGAGCAACCTTCTCGACGCGTTCGTCGGCCGGCAGATCGAAGCAGCAGAGTTTCACGATCGCTTTTTCGATCTCTGGCATGACGCGATGAAACGGGAAGCAGACATTCCGGCGGCCATCAGCACTCTTTTCTACGTCGTCGAAGCTTTCTGTCCGGACGAGCGGCTCCGCAATCCGGACAGCCCATACGAAGCCGATGAGCCGGAACTCCGGCAGGCCGCAGATACCGCACTTCGTCGTCTCGCATCCAATACCGTCAGGACCCTGTCATGAGTGCCAACGTCGTCGCCCTGCTCTATCTCGTTTCGGGTGTCCTTTTCATCCTGGCGTTGCGCGGGCTGTCCAGTCCGGAGACGAGCCGGCAGGGCAACATGTTCGGCATGATCGGCATGGCGATCGCCGTGCTTACGACGCTCGGTCAGGTCCAATCGAGCGACAGCATCCTGACGTGGTTCCTGATCATCCTCGGGCTCGGCGCGGGTGCCGTCGTCGGCGCCTACACGGCGCGCACGATCCCGATGACGATGATGCCGGAGCTGGTGGCAGCTTTCCACAGCCTCGTCGGCCTCGCGGCGGTGTTCGTCGCGGCGGGTGCACTCTACGCGCCGGAGGCTTTCGGTATTCTCGTCGATCAGGCGCGTCCGCAACTCGGCATCAAATGGGCGAGCCTGCTCGAAATGGCACTCGGCGTCGCGATCGGCGCCATCACGTTCACGGGCTCGGTGATCGCATTCCTGAAGCTGTCCGGGCGGATGAGCGGCAAGCCGATCCTGCTGCCGATGCGTCACCTCATCAATCTCGGGCTGGCCGCGCTCATCGTCCTGGTCATCTACTGGTTCTGCCAGTCGGGTGGATCGGCGTGGCTGTTCTGGGCGATCACGCTGCTGTCGCTCTTGTTCGGTGTTCTCATCATCATTCCGATCGGCGGCGCAGACATGCCGGTCGTGGTGTCGATGCTCAACTCCTATTCCGGCTGGGCCGCTGCGGGCATCGGTTTCACGCTGGGCAACATCGCACTCATCATCACGGGCGCCCTCGTCGGTTCGTCCGGCGCGATCCTCAGCTACATCATGTGCAAGGGCATGAACCGCGCGTTCCTGAGCGTCATCGCGGGTGGTTTCGGCGGTGAAGTGGCAGGACCGGCCGGTGGTGCGGGCGGCGAACAGAAGCCGGTCAAGCTCGGCTCGGCCGAGGACGCCGGTTATCTCATGAAGAACGCGGGCAAGGTCATCATCGTGCCGGGCTACGGCATGGCGGTGGCGCAGGCGCAGCACGCGCTCCGCGAAATGGCCGATACGCTCAAGAAGAACGGCGTCGAGGTCAAGTATGCGATTCATCCGGTCGCAGGCCGTATGCCGGGGCACATGAACGTGCTGCTGGCCGAAGCGAACGTGCCGTATGACGAGGTTTTCGAACTCGAAGACATCAACAACGAGTTCTCGCAGGCCGATATCGCGTTCGTTATCGGCGCGAACGACGTGACGAATCCGGCGGCAGAGGAAGACAAGTCGTCGCCGATCTACGGCATGCCGGTGCTCCAGGTCTGGAAAGCGGGCACGGTGATGTTCAACAAGCGCTCGCTGGCGTCCGGTTACGCTGGCATCGACAACACGCTCTTCTACAAAGACAACACGATGATGCTTCTCGGCGACGCCAAGAAGATGACGGAAGAGATCGTGAAGGCAATGAACCACTGACGCAGACAAAGGGTGCTTTGCCAGCCGCTGTGGCGGGAAGCATGCGCGGCCGGTCTTCGTCAGATGCAACCTATGGATGCCGCTCGACTTGGGCGTTTTCCACAGCTACAAGACTTCAGAGAGCCGGCGACCCAGACCTCTGGCGCCGACCCGTGTTCTGGAGTTTTCATGCGCGTCCTCGGAATTGTTTCTGAGACACACGATAGCGGGATCGCCGTCGTCAAGGACGGCCGGCCGGAGATCGTGATCGAGGAGGAGCGCTTCAGCCGCGTCAAACGCACCAAGGCGTTTCCGGCGGCCGCGCTGAGCGCTGCGTTTCAGGATCGTGGTTTCGGCATCGACATGGTCGATGCGATCGCATTGCCGTGGAATATCGGGGCGCTGCGGCGGACAGCAGCGTGGGCTGTGGCGCGGCGTTTTCCGGCCAGCCTCAACCTCCTGCATGCACGGGCGCATCGGCCGCAACGCAACCAGATCGTCGTGCTTCAGCATCGTATTCGAGACGGGCTGCAGGCACATTTCAGGACGCGCCGGATACCGCCGATCTTCCAGGTCGGACATCACGATGCGCATGCGGCAGCGTTCTTCGTCTCGCCATTCGAGGAAGCGCTCGTCGTCGTCATGGACGGGTACGGGGACGATGCGTCGGCCAGCGTCTATCTCGGACGCGGGAACCGCCTCGAGCGGGTGTGGTCGACCGGCATTTTCAATTCGCTCGGGCTTGTCTACACGTTCGTGACGGAGCACCTGGGGTTCGAGGGGTTCGGCGACGAAGGCAAGGTCATGGCACTCGCCGCGTACGGGTCGGATCGGCTCGTTGCCAGCTTCCGCGATGTCGTGAAGCCGCAGGACGACGGCACGTATAAGGTCGACATGTCGTATTTCAGCTACGACACCTACGGCCAGATCCGGCCGATGCGGGAGAAATTCATCCGGATGTTCGGACCGGCGCGGCGTCGCGACGAACCGTTGAGTGATCATCATCGTGATCTCGCGCGGGCGCTGCAGGTCGTCACGGAGGAAACGGTACTGCGGCTCGTATCGACCTTCAGAAAGCGTTATGGCGCACGCAATGTAGTGCTGGCTGGTGGCGTGGCGCTCAACTGTGTCGCGAATGGCCGGGTGCTGGCGGAAAGCGGTGTCGAGCGGCTCTGGGTGCCGCCGTGCGCATCGGACACGGGGGCTCCGCTCGGGGCCGCGCTCTGGCATACGCATCAGGTCCGCGGACTGCCGCGTTCTTACGAGCTGACGAACGCCTACCTCGGAGCTTCGTTCAAGGCGGACGACATCGAGGCGGCATTGGGTGCACAGGGAATCGAGTCGGAGG
Source organism: Hyphomicrobiaceae bacterium (assembly GCA_035436725.1). Classification (GTDB taxonomy): domain Bacteria; phylum Pseudomonadota; class Alphaproteobacteria; order Rhizobiales; family Hyphomicrobiaceae; genus JABFRJ01. The sequence goes on along the minus strand of DAOMWV010000023.1, from coordinate 5,052 downwards.
AGATGCCGGATGCGGCGCTCGTCGGCCGCGTCGCGCGTGATCTCTCAGACGGCCGGATCGTCGGTTGGTATCAGGGGCGGTTCGAGATGGGACCGCGGGCGCTCGGCAACCGGTCGATCCTCGCCGATCCCCGCTCGGCGGCGATGCGCGACACGATCAATCGCGTGATCAAGAAGCGCGAGAGCTTCCGGCCGTTCGCACCCGCTGTGCCGGAAGAGCGGGCGGCGGAGTTTTTCGAGATCACTCAGCCGGATCCGTTCATGACGCTCGCGCCGCGCGTGCGCCCGGAGAAACGGTCACTGATCGAGGCGGCCGTCCATGTCGATGGTACCGGACGTATCCAGACCGTGTCTGCCAAAGACAATCCGCTCTATCACGCACTGCTGGTGGAGTTCGGACGGCTCACGGGTGTGCCCGTGCTGATCAACACCTCGTTCAACGAGCAGGAGCCGATCGTGGCGCGGCCCGAGGAAGCGATCGCGTGCTTCAAGCGGACCGACATGGACGTGCTCGTCCTCGGAAACCACTATGTCAGCCGCCATCAGCGTGCCGGCGCGGGTGACATGAACCGGTCGGTCGATAACGTGGCTGTGCTGCCGATCAACGGCAAGGCGGCTCGATCGGTGTCGCGCGAGGGCGGGCGGACGAGTTGAGGTCGCATCGAGGGATGCGCCCTTTGCGTTGCCGTGCGGTTTCTGGTTCGGGTTTTCGAGGACAGCTTCAGGGGCCGCCGCGCGGGCGGTTCCAGCCGTCGGTCCCCCGGCTGCCTGCCTCTCTCAGAGATTGCCGGGATAGTTCGGCGCCTCACGCGTGATGGCGACGCCGTGCGTGTGGCTCTCGCGCATGGCGGCGGGTGAGATGCGGACGAAGCGGGCGCGTTCACGCAGATCGTTGAGCGTGTGGGCTCCGACGTAACCCATGCCGGCACGGAGGCCGCCGACGAGCTGATGCAGGACCGCATCGACCGGGCCCTTGTAGGGCACCTGGCCTTCGATACCTTCGGGCACGAGTTTCAGGGTGTCACGGACTTCGGCCTGGAAGTAGCGGTCGGCGGAGCCGCGCGCCATGGCGCCGACGGAGCCCATGCCGCGATAGGATTTATAGGTGCGGCCCTGATAGAGGTAGGTCTCGCCAGGGCTTTCGTCCGTGCCGGCGAGCAGCGAACCAATCATGACGGCGGAGGCGCCGGCGGCCAGTGCCTTGACGACGTCCCCGGAAAACTTGATGCCGCCGTCGGCGATGACGGGGACGTTGTGCTTCTGGCCTTCTTCGGCGCAGTCCATCACGGCAGTCAGCTGCGGGACGCCGACGCCGGCGACGACGCGGGTCGTGCAGATGGAGCCGGGGCCGATGCCGACCTTGATGCAGTCGGCTCCCGCGTCGATGAGCGCTTTCGTGCCGTCAGCGGTTGCGACGTTGCCGGCGATGACCTGCACGCGGTTCGACAGTGCCTTGATGCGCGAGACGGTCTTCAGCACTCCGGCGGAATGGCCATGCGCGGTGTCGACGACGACGACATCGACACCGGCGCCGATCAGATGCTCGGCGCGGCGGAGGCCGTCGTCACCGACGGAGGTGGCGGCGGCGACACGGAGGCGGCCCTGCTCGTCGACGCAGGCATTGGGGAAGCGCTGGGCTTTCTCGATGTCCTTCACGGTGATGAGGCCGATGCAGCGATAGCTGTTGTCGACGACGAGAAGTTTCTCGATGCGATGCTGGTGGAGGAGTTTTTTGGCTTCGGCGCGGTCGACGTCTTCGGCGACAGTGACGAGCTTGTCCTTCGTCATGAGTTCCGCGACGGGCTGATCCGGGTTGGTGGCGAAGCGGACGTCGCGGTTGGTCAGGATGCCGACGAGCCGGCCGCCTTTCGACTTCTCGACGACCGGAATCCCCGAGATCGAATGGATGTCCATGAGGCGCAGCGCTTCGGAGAGACGCGCAGTCGGCTCTATGGTGATGGGGTTCATCACCATGCCGGCAACGTAGCGCTTGACCATGGCGACCTGCTCGGCCTGCACGTCCATCTCGAGGTTGCGGTGGATGACGCCAATGCCGCCGGACTGCGCCATGGCGATGGCGAGGCGGCCTTCGGTCACGGTGTCCATGGCGGAGGAGATGACCGGAATCTTGAGCGTGATCGACTTCGTTATTCTCGTGCCGACGTCGACCTGGGCGGGCAAAACGTCCGACGGGCGCGGGACGAGGAGGACGTCGTCAAAGGTGAGACCGATCGAGCTGTCGTCGAGTACGGGGCGGGTCGGCATCGGCGATCTCCTTTTCGGCTGCGCGCCGTTTTGGCGTGCGGGTAGCCGTTCGCGGGCACACCTCGGCCCTGATCGGGCGCGGGTGCGGCTCGGGGCCGGCACGGACTGGATTCGTAGCGTCGTCTAGCAGAAGTCCCGGGTGGGGGAAAGGCACCGCGGGGGTCAGCGACAAATACGCTGTTCAAAGCAGGGCGCGGAGGCCGGCGACCGAGCCCATGCCGACGATGACGGCAACGAGATCGTTGGCGCCAAGACGGACGACGGCCATGGTCGCCAGCATTCCGACGGTTTCGGGGATGCCGCCGCGCATGACGGGCGGGATCATGATGCCGAGCATGACCGCGATCGGGATGGCCTTGAGACCGGCTTCCACGCGGGGGGTGATCGGAATAAGGCGCATGAACCAGAAGCCGGACAGCCGGCACGCGTAAGCCGTGGCTGTCATGACCGCGATCACGGCGAGGATGTGGGTGTCCATGGTCATGGCGTCGGCTCTCCGGCGCTTGTGTCGGCAGGGGCGGGAGCGCGGTAACGGATTGCCCCTGTGAAGGCGGCGGCGAGACCAGCGGCGACGACGCCCCACGGACCTGGCATGACGAGTTCGAAGACGATGACGACGGCGAGCGCAACGACGGCCGGAACATAGTCGCGGATGTGATCGACCATCATGGCGACCGTCGAGGCGCAGAAGGCGACGATGACGAAATCGAGGCCCACGCTTTTCGGGTTCGGGATGGCGGTGCCGGTGTAGAAGCCTGCGATCGTGCCGCCGATCCAGCAGAGCCAGCTCAGGATGCCCGCGCCCATGAGAATGCCCGCGTCGCCGTTGCCCTTGTGGTACTCGCGAATGGCGAGCGCGTAGCTTCCGTCGACGATCGTCAGCAGGGCTGCCGACGCCTTGAGGCCGCCGAGCGGGGCGAGCCATGGCCTGATGGCAGCACCCATCAGGACGTATCGGACGTTGACGAGGAGGACGGTCGAGGCGATGGCGAGGAGGGAGAGCGCATGCGTCCAGCTCTGCAGGACGGCGATCTGGGCGGTGCCGGAGAAGACGAGCGTGCTCATGGTGGCGGCTTCGAGCACGGAGAATCCGGTCTGGGCGGCGAGCAGGCCGAAGGCTATGCCGTAGACGAGGGAACTGGCGCCGAACGGTGTCGAGATGCGCATGCCTTCGAGAAAGCCTGCCAGCGTCAGCTTCGCTTCAGGTTTTGCGTCTGGTCCTGCGTCGCTCATGCATGTCGTCCGGTCGGAGGTTCGGGACGCTTCTTGTCACGGAAAACGGCGCTGCGATAGCTGGCGTGTCGGTCGCCCGGCATGTCAAATGAAGCGCACTCAAGCGGGATGAAGCACCATGGCCGATGTTCCTGACCGAAAGCGTCCCCGTGTCTATCTGGCGGGGCCGGAGGTCTTCCTGCCGGACCCGATGGCGGCGGGGCGTGCAAAAGTGGCGCTCTGTGCGGCGGCAGGGCTCGACGGGCTCTTTCCGCTCGATGCGGCCCTCGATCTTTCAGGCTTGGACAAGCATCGGCAGGCACGCTCCATCGCGATGGCCAACGAGGGGCTCATGCGATCGGCGGATTGCATCATCGCCAACCTGACGCCGTTTCGCGGCGTGTCAATGGACAGTGGAACCGCGTTCGAAGTGGGGTTCATGCGCGCGCTGGGGCGGCCGGTGTTCGGGTACACGAACGTGGTCGAGGATTTCGCGGTGCGGGCGCGGGCGTACCGGGCGGGAGCGCGGATCGCGGGGGATTGCGACCGGGCCGATATCGAGGTCGAGGATTTCGATCTCGCCGAGAACCTCATGATCACGGAAGCAATCGGGGCGAGCGGTGGTGGGCTCGTGCGGCGCGCTGGGCGTCACGACGCGCTGCTCGAAGATCTTACGGCGTTCGAGAAGAGCGTCGAAGCGGTCGCCGCATATTTCGAGGTGCGGCCGTCTCAAGCCTGAGCTGCCCCACCCGAGACGATGTTGGTGAAGTTCTCGAAGAACTGGTCGGCGTTCTTCTTGGCGACGGAATTGATGAGGCGGCCGCCGAGTTGGGCGATCTTGCCGCCGACGGTGGCGTTGACGTCGTAGGTCAGCTTCGTGGTGCCGGGTTCAGCGTCTTCGAGGCGGACATTTGCGCCGCCCTTGGCGAAGCCGGCGATGCCGCCTTCGCCTTCGCCCTGGAGGCGGTAGCCGTTGGGAGCGTCGATGTCGAGGAGCGAGACCTTGCCCTTGAAGCGCGCCGATACGGGACCGACCTTGACCTTGGCGACGGCCTGGAACTCTGTCGGAGACAGCGCTTCGAGGCTTTCGCAGCCCGGAATGCACGCCTTCAGGGTTTCGGGGTCGTTGAGCTTCGCCCAGACAACTTCTTTCGGTGCCGGCAGTACGACTTCGCCGGTCATGGTCATCGACACGTTGGCTCTCCTGCCGTCTCGGTCACATGAATACTTCGCCCGGATTTCCGGGCGCTGTCACTTTAGCGGGAAAGGTCCCGGAGGTGACGTTGTCGCTGGGGCGCCACCGTCACTCCGGGAGATCAATGTATGAGTTGCGACCGGTGCGCCTCAGCCGAGAGCGTGTCGCACCGCGCGCTTCGCCATGACGGCGATCAGGTTGGCGCGGTAGTCGGCATCGGCGTGGATGTCGGCGTTCAGTCCGGAGGACGGAACGGTCACGCCGGCGAGGCTCGCGTCCGAGAAGCCCTTGCCGAGCGCGGCTTCCAGTTCCTTCGAGCGGAAGACGCCGTCCGAGCCGGCGCCGGTGACGGCGACGCGCACACCGGAAGCGGTTTCGGCG
>DAOMWV010000022.1:0-23548 GCA_035436725.1 Hyphomicrobiaceae bacterium | reverse complement strand
GAACTTCTCCCCGACGCCGAGCCGCCGCGCCTGTGGCGCTATCACAAGCCACGCGGCCTCGTAACCACGCACAAGGACCCGGAAGGCCGCCCCACCGTGTTCGACGCGTTGCCGAGCGACCTCGGCCGGGTGATCTCCGTCGGCCGCCTCGACTACAACACCGAAGGCCTGCTGCTGCTGACCAACGATGGCGCGCTCGCTCGCCATCTGGAATTGCCGTCGACGGGCTGGCTCCGGAAGTACCGGGTCCGGGCCCACGGCGTGATCACTCAGGCCCGTCTCGATGCCCTGAAAGACGGCATCGAGATCGAAGGCGTGCAGTACGGCCCTATCGAAGTCTCGCTCGACAGCCAGCAGGGCGCGAACTCCTGGCTGACCCTCGGCCTGCGCGAAGGCAAGAACCGCGAAGTCCGTAACATCCTCGGCTCGCTCGGCCTCGTGGTGAACCGCCTGATCCGTATCTCCTACGGACCATTCCAGCTTCTCGATCTCGAAGAAGGCAAGGTCGAAGGCGTCAAGCGCCGCGTACTCGAAGAGCAACTTGGTCCGACCTTGTCGAAGGAGTTGGGCGTCGCCGTGCCGGAAAACGACAAGTCGGCGGCACAAAAGGCCCGCCGCTCGCCCGGCCGGCAGCGCGATGCCGGCAGGGAGCGTCGCTGATGCGTGTCGTCGGCGGAAAATTCCGCGGTCGCGCGCTCGCGCCTCCGTCGTCGGAGACCACACGCCCGACATCTGACCGCGTTCGTGAGGCGATGTTCAACATCCTTGCCCACGGCGTCGAGGATTTCACGATCGAGGGCGCCCGCGTGCTCGATCTGTTCGCCGGCACAGGCGCACTCGGTATCGAGGCGCTGTCACGCGGAGCGGCATTCTGCATGTTCGTCGACGACGACGCCGACGCGCGCGGCGCCATCCGCACCAACGTCGACAACTTCGGCCTCACCGGCGTCACCAAGATCTTCCGGCGCGATGCGACCGGCCTCGGTGATGCCGGCAAATACGGCGGGTTCGATCTGCTGTTTGCCGATCCACCGTACGACAAGGGCTTGGCCGACTGCGCGCTCGCCTCGGCAGCCGCCGGCGGCTGGTTGAGCCCCGGCGCGATCGTCGTCGTCGAGGAGCGCCTCGGGGTGCCGCTCGATCTCCCCAGCGGCTTCACGATGATCGACCGGCGCAGCTGGGGCGACACACAGGCCATATTCGGCCGCTGGACTTCTATTTAACGGATTACGCAAACAATTTTAGCTTCCAGCTGCGAAATCGGCCTGTTGAAAACCATTGCAGTCGGCGCGTTGCCTAACTATGGTGCGGCAACTAAACATCGGTCAGTCGATGTTGGGGCGTCAGCGATCGGCCCTTGTTCCTGGTTTTTGTTTTGGCGTTTTCCCATGGGCCGCAGATCCTCACACACACCCCAGCAGCTCAAGGAACTGATCCTCGAGGCTGCCTACGAGATCATCGAGGCGCAGGGCCTTGCCGGCCTCAGCGCGCGCGAGATTGCCCGTCGCATCGAGTATTCACCGGGCACCATCTACAACATGTTCGAGAACCTGGACGACGTCGTCCTGCGGATCGAAGCGCGTGTACTCGATGCTCTCGACGAGCGCCTGCAGGCCGTCATCGCCGAGCCCGGGGACGACGACAAGGTGCGCCGCCTCGCCCAGGCCTATCTCACGTTCACGCACGAGAAGCCGAAGCTCTGGAACCTTCTGTTCGAGCATCACCTGCCGGCGGGAGCGGAATTGCCGGACTGGTATCAGGAGAAGCTCGAAGGTCTACTTCGCCGCGTCGAGGCGGTGATCGCGCCCCTGTTCCCGACGGGACGTGAGGATGAGCGCAAGCGCGCCGCCCGCGTCCTGTGGGCCGGTGTCCACGGTATCGTATCCTTGTCCACCGCCGACAAGCTCTCGATCGTCTCGCCGGAGAGTGCCGGCCGCCTCGTCGACGATCTCGTCGCCAACTATATGAAGGGCGTCGCGGCCGCGGCCTGATCGGCGTCCGGCGTCGCGATAGAGGTCACAGTGACAGACGCGACAAACCTGTTTTCCGGCATCCACGCCATCGCCTATGCCTTTTTCGACGCCGACGAACGGCTCGACCGGGCCGCCATGCGTCGTCAGACCGAGTTGGTGATCGCATCGAACGTGTCAGGGCTGCTCGCGCTCGGACTTGCGACAGAAGTTTCCAAACTGCGCGAGACGGAACGGCGGGCCGTGATGGACTGGCTCGCCGAGGATAACGCCAGCCGCTTGCCGCTTGGCTTTACGATCTACGGCAATTCGGTCGCCGAGCAGATTGACCAGGTCCGCCACGCCGAAGGCGTCGGAGCGCGCTGGGTCATCCTGCAGCCGCCCGCGGTCGGAAATTTTGCCGGCATCGAGTACATCCGCTACTTCGGCCGCGTCGCCGATGCCACAACGCTTCCCGTCGCGATCCAGAACGCTCCCGCCTATATGGGCCGTGGCCTGACGGCTTCAGAGATCGCCGAACTCACCCGCCAGCACCCGAACATCGCCGCCATCAAGGGCGAGGGCAGCGTGACTGACATCCGCGCCGTGATCGAGGCGACCGCAGGAAAGGTTCCTGTCCTCAACGGTCGCGGCGGTCTCGAACTCACCGACAACTTCCGCGTCGGCTGCTCGGGCATGATCCTCGCGCCCGACGTCGTCGATCACGCAGTCGGTGTCTGGCGCGCAATGGCCGCCGGCCGCCAGGACGAAGCCGATGCAGCCTATGCGCACATGCTGCCGTCGATCGTGTTCGTCATGCAGTCGATCGAGACGCTGATCTGTTATGGCAAGCGCCTGTTCGCAACGCGCGCCGGCATCGACGTGCACGATCGCGCCCCCGCCATGCGCCCCACCGCGCAGGGACTCGCGCTCGTTGCAGCCCACGCCGCGCGACTGGGTCCGATCGGACGGCGCTGAGCGAACCGCTCCGTCACACTGCCGCCGGCCGTCCCTGCTCGTCGAGATAGGCGATGCGGATCATGTTGGTCGTGCCCGGCGAGCCGAGCGGCATGCCCGCCGTGATGATGATGCCCTCGCCGGCCCGCACGAAATCCTCGTCGAGCGCGATCTTGCAGGCCTTGCGAACCATGTCCGCCTGGTTCTCAGGGTCCGACGTGAGCACGCAATGAACGCCCCACACGACGGCGAGCTTGCGCCCCGTTGCCACCACGGGCGAAAGCCCTATGACCGGAAGTCCCGGCCGTTCGCGCGCCACACGCAGGGCCGTCGATCCGGTCGCAGTGTAGCATATGATGGCCGAGAGCTTCAGCGTGTCGGCGATCGCGTGTGCGGCTGCTGCGATGGCGTCGGCACCCGTGGCCTGCGGCGGCGTCGATGTCGCGTGCACCATGGCATCGTAGCCAGGGTCGCTTTCCGCCTCGATGGCGATACGGTTCATCATCGAGATCGCTTCGAGCGGGAACTTGCCGACGGCACTTTCTGCGCTCAGCATGATGGCATCCGCGCCGTCGAATACGGCGGTCGCCACGTCCGACACCTCCGCCCGCGTCGGTACCGGCGAGGAGATCATGCTTTCGAGCATCTGTGTCGCGACCACGACCGGCTTGCCCGCCGCGCGTGCCTTGCGTGTGATCTGTTTCTGCAGGCTCGGCACGCGCTCCACCGGCATTTCCACGCCGAGATCGCCGCGCGCCACCATGATGCCGTCCGAGGCCGCGACGACATCGTCGAGGTCGGCGATCGCGCTCGGCTTCTCTATCTTCGACATGATGGACGCGCCCTGGCCGATGATCTGACGCGCAAGCCGCACGTCCTCGCCGCGCTGGACGAAGCTGAGCGCAACCCAGTCGACCCCGAGCCTCAGGGCGAAATCGAGATCGACCTTGTCCTTTTCGGTCAGCGGGTTGATCGGCAGGATGGTGTCGGGCATGGACACACCCTTGCGGCTCGCGAGCGGGCCGGGCACGATCACCTTGGCGTCTATCGTGTCCTTCTTCTTGTCGATCACGCGCATGCGGATCTTGCCGTCGTCGAGCAGCAGCGTATGCCCCGGCTCGATCGCAGCGAAGATCTGAGGGTGCGGAAGGAATGCGCGGCTCGCCGAACCTTCCGTCTCCGTCTGGTCGAAGCGGAACGTGGCCCCTTCCTTGAGATCCTGTACGCCGCCCGCCATTTCGCCGACGCGAAACTTCGGCCCCTGCAGATCACACAGGATGCCGATCGGGCGCCCGAACTTGGCCTCGACGGCGCGGATGGCCGCGTGCAGTTTTTTCGGCCCGTCGTGCGGTGGACGCGAATGGCTCATGTTGATACGAAAAACGTCGACGCCGGCGACGAACAGCTTCTCGATCATCTCGGGTGACGATGACGCCGGTCCCAGCGTTGCAACGATCTTGGCCCGGCGTGTTCGTCTCATTTTCTGTCCCGTGCACGTTGTCTGGTCACGTGCGCGGCCGGCGCGCACGTCATTTTGGCTTGTTGCTGTCACCCGGATCCGTCAGGCGGATCGTCCAGTCCTTCGCGTCGCCGGTGTCGACTTCGAAGAACCCGGTGCGGTTATAGCCGCGTTTCTGGCAGTCTTGCACGCCCTTGATCGTAAACATCTTGTCCGACGTGCACATGAACGACTGGCCGGACCAGTCGCCGCCGCGATCATAATCGACCGCATGAACGTAGTAGAAGCGCCCGGACAGCGCACCCTTGTAGACGGTTTCGCAGGTCTGCGCCGCAATGTTCCACCAACCCTCGGTGGCCCATCCGGCCGTCGACCCGTCCTTGTAGCCGATGGCAACCCCGATCCGGCCATCCGTCATGTTGCAGAGCCTGAGATCGGCCTTGGCGCCGCCGGCCGATGCAAGCAGGACGACCGCCACCCCGGTCACGAGCCTTCCCCGACGCAAATGCCCCATCCCGTCCCTCACGGATCGACCAGTATCAGTCTGAAGTCGTTGACATTCGTCTGTGTCGGGCCGACCTCGACGAGATCGCCGAGCGCCCGGAAGAACGCTGTCGAATCATTGTTGGCGAGCATCTTTTGAGCATCCATGTGGCGGAACCGTGCCCGTTCGAGCGTGTCGGGGGTAACGATCGCCCCGGCCGGGTCGGTTGCCGCACCGCCACCCCCGTCGATACCGTCCGTATCCGCCGCAAGCGCGGTGACGCCAGCCGCCCCGTCGAGCCCGAGCGCAAGCCCCATGGCGTATTCCTGGTTCGGCCCGCCCGCGCCCGTACCGACGACCGTCACCGTGAATTCGCCCCCCGATAGGATAGCCACCCGTTCGCCGCGCCCCCTGGCTTCCAGTGCGAGCCGCGCATGCGCCCGGCCGACCTCACGGGCCTCGCCCTCGAGACTGTCGCCGAGAATTGTCGGCTTGTAGCCCGCCGCAGAAACGACGTCTACCGCAGCCGCAAGCGCCGCGCCGGGCCTCGCCACCATCACGAATTCTGCGTTTCGGAATGCCGGATCGCCCGCTTTGGCGGTTTCGTTCGCCGGATCGTCGAGCGCGCGTGCAATCGACGCCGGCGGCGTAATGCGATAGCGCGCGAGAACGGATCGCGCATCCGCAAGTGTTGTCTCATCCGCAACGGTCGGCCCCGAGCCGATGGCGGCTGGCACGTCACCCGGCACGTCCGAAATAGCGAGCGTCACGACTGAACCGGCGCCGGCAGCCGCGCGCGCGAGGCGCCCTCCCTTGATGCGTGAGAGGTGCCGCCGCACCGTGTTCATGTCGCCGATCGGTGCGCCCGAGCGCAGCAACTGCTTCGTGAGCGCCTGCTTGTCTGCCGCGCTTACGCCCGCGACCGGCGCCGACCACAGTGCCGACGCGCCGCCGCTCATGAGCACGAGAACCGTATCGTCCGGACCCGCGGTGGCCGCCAGAGCCAGCGCCCTTTCCGCTGCAGCAGCACTCGCCGCATCTGGTACCGGATGGGCCGCCTCCACGACTTCGATCGTCTCTGTCGGCAACTTGAAACCGTGCCGCGTCGTCACGAAGCCCACGATCCGGTCGAGCGTCCCGCGCTTGGCATAAATGGCTTCTGTCGCCTGCGCCATCGCCGCGTTGGCCTTGCCTGCGCCGAGCACGATCAGCCGGCCGGCACGTGGCGCTTCCGGCAGATGCGGCGGCAGACAGATGCCCGGCAGAGCCGTCTGGTACGCCGCCCGATAGGCGCGCATCAGAAGCTCGCGTGCCGCACTCCCCTGATGTGCCTCGACCATGTGCCTCGTTCCAAGTCCCGTAACATGACTTGAGACTTGTGCGGACATCACTCCGCACCGTCAAGCCGTCCGTCGCTTCGGCTTTTGCCGCCGCCGGGCCTCGGATAGTGTGTGCGGACCGCGATCCGAACCCTGTGAGGCCGACGACAATGACCGACGAAGAACGCTACGAAGCCGGCATGAAGGTGCGCCGTGCGGTCCTCGGCGACGCCTGGGTCGATCGTTCGCTGGCAAAACGGAATGACTTCAACGGTGAATTCCAGAACCTGATTTCGCGCTATGCCTGGGGCGAAATCTGGACGAGACCTGGCCTCGACCGGAAGACCCGCTCCTGCATGGTGCTGTCCACAATGATCGCGCTTGGCGCCTGGGACGAGTTTCGTCTCCATGTTCGCGCGGCGTTCAACAACGGGCTCGACGAATCCGACATCAAGGAAGTGATCCTTCAGGCCGCGATCTACTGTGGCGTCCCGAAGGCCAATCACGCAGTGAAGGAAGCCGAAGCAGTCTTCAGCGACATGGGCCGGGCGGTTTGATGGGTTTTTGCATCGGATCGCACCCCTGATTTACTGTTTTTAAGGGTATGGTGGCGAAACTGCGGTTCCTGAAACGATGGTAACCAGCGCCGCTAGCGTGTGTCTGGTCAACCGGTAGAGGTTGCCCATGAAGCGCAATTCGCCCGCCGAAGTCATCCGCGCCTTCGTCGCCGACGAGAGCGGCGCGACGTCGATCGAGTACGGCATGATCGCGGCTCTCGTCTCCGTGGCAATCGTCTCCGCTGCCACCCAGCTCGGCACCAACGTGTCGAACGTCTGGGGCAAGGTCGCCAACAACATGAAATGACGCCCTTGCGGCGGAGCCGGCTCAGGGTTCGCTAGCAGGCCGTCGCGCTCTGTCAGCCCGCCGCCTTCTTTTTGGCGGGGGCCTTTTTCGCAGCCACTTTCGATGGCGCCTTCGCTACCCCGGCGCCTGGTGCGGCCTTGGTCGGGGCCTTCTTCGCTCCCTTTTTCGGCTTGCCGCCCTTCGCGATCCGCTCCGAGATCAGCAGGATCGCGTCCTCGACCGAAAGCGTGGCCGGGTCCTTGCCTTTCGGCACGGTCGCATTGACCCCGTTATGGCTCACGTACGGACCGTACTTGCCTTCCAGAACTTCGATCTTGCCGCCCTCGCTCGGATGATCGCCGAGCGATTTCAGAACCGCCGGCTTGGCACGCTGGAACCGGCTCTTGCCGCCGCCGGCGCGCTTCTCGGCGAGGATCGTCACGGCCCGATTGACGCCGATATCGAATACGTCCTCGATGCTGTCGACGCTGGCATAGGTATCGTCGTGCTTGACGTAAGGGCCGAACCGTCCGAGCGCGGCCGTGATCGGTGTCTTCGTCTCGGGATGCTCGCCGACGAGGCGCGGCAGGTTGAGAAGCTTGAGCGCCCGTTCGAGCGTCATCGATTGCGGATCCCAGCAGCGCGGCAGCGACGATCGCTTCGGCTGGATCATCTTCGGTTTCGGCGGCTTCTTCGATTTCGCCGACGGCGCCGGCTGATCGGGCGCGAGTTCCGCCTCCCCGAGCTGCACATACGCGCCGAAGCGGCCGTTGCGCAGCGTCACTTCCTTGCACGTGACGGGATCCATCCCGAGCACCGTCCCGTCCATGGCCGCTGCGTCCGACGCCTCCCCCGACTGGGTGAGCTGGCGCGTGTAATTGCATTCCGGATAGCGGCCGCAACCCACGAACGCACCGTTTTTCCCGGAAATCTTCAGGCTGAGCTGGCCCTGCCCGCACTTCGGACAGAGCCGCGGGTCACCCCCGTCTTCGCGGGCGGGGAACACGTGCGGGCCGAGCAGGTCGTTGAGCGCGTCGAGCACCTCGGTGACGCGCAGTTCCTTGATGTCGGCAACCGCGCCTGTGAAATCGCGCCAGAAATCTCGCAGCACGTCCTTCCACTTGAGCTTGCCGTCCGAAATCAGGTCGAGTTGCTCTTCGAGCGACGCGGTGAAGTCGAACTCCACGTACCGCTTGAAGAAGCTTTCGAGGAACGCGATCACGAGCCGGCCCTTGTCTTCCGGCACCAGACGCTTCTTCTCCGTCTTCACGTAGTCGCGATCCTGCAGCACCGCGATCGTCGAGGCATAGGTCGACGGGCGGCCGATGCCGAGTTCCTCCATGCGCTTGACGAGCGTCGCCTCCGAGTAGCGCGGAGGCGGCTGGGTGAAATGCTGGTTGGCCTCGATCTCGCGCGCCGCAAGCCCGTCACCGGCCGCCAGCGGTGGCAGCCGGCGGCTGTCGTCGTCGCCCTCGACGTCGTCCTTGCCCTTCGCGATCGTGAGAACACGATCGTCACGGCCTTCGTCGTAAACGGCCATGAAGCCGTCGAACTGCACGACCGAACCCGTGGCACGCAGCCCGTAGGTCTTGCCGTCCTTGCCGCGCGCGTCGATCGACGCCGTCGTCTGCTCGATTTCCGCTGGCGCCATCTGGCTGGCGAGCGTCCGCTTCCAGATGAGATCGTAAAGATCTGCCTGTTCCCGGTCGAGATACTTGCGCACGGTGTCAGGCGTCCGTTTCGGATCGGTCGGCCGTATCGCTTCGTGCGCCTCCTGCGCATTCGCCGCCTTCGATTTGTACTCGCGGGCGAACGGCGTGTACTCTTTCCCGTATTGCTTCGAGATTACGTCGCGGATCTGCGAAACCGCCTCCGGCACGATCTGCACGCCGTCCGTTCGCATGTATGTAATGAGGCCGACGGTTTCACCACCGATGTCGACGCCCTCGTAGAGACGCTGTGCGACGTTCATCGTCTTTTTTGCCGTGAACCCGAGCTTGCGCGACGCATCCATCTGCAAGGTCGACGTCGTGAACGGCGGGAACGGATTGCGCTTTGTCGGCTTCTTTTCGACGTTGGCAACAGTGAACGGCTGGCCATCGAGCGCCGACTTGAGCGCCATGGCCGACGCTTCGTTCTTGATGTCGTGCTTTTCGAGCCGCTTGCCCGCGATACTCACGAGGCGGGCACGAACGTCCTCGCCTGCCCGCGTCTTGAGTGCCGCCTCGATCGTCCAGTATTCCTCGGTCCGGAATTTTTCGATCTCGAGTTCCCGGTCGCAGATGAGGCGTAACGCCACCGACTGGACCCGCCCCGCCGAGCGTGCGCCGGGAAGTTTACGCCACAGCACGGGCGACAGTGTGAACCCGACGAGATAGTCGAGAGCGCGCCGCGCGAGATATGCGGACACAAGCGCATCGTCGATCCGGCGCGGGTGCGCGAGCGCATCCTGGATCGCCTGTTTGGTGACGGCATTGAACGTGATGCGCTCGACCGGCATCCCCTTCTTGATGGCCTTCTTCTGGGTGAGAAGCTCGAGAAGATGCCAGGATATCGCCTCCCCCTCGCGATCGGGGTCGGTGGCGAGAATGAGTTTGTCCGCGCCTTTCACCGCTTCCGCGATCTCACGCATGACCTTCTTGGAGCGGTCGTCGTCGATGCTCCAGTGCATCAGGAAATCGTTGTCCGGCTCGACCGAACCATCCTTTGCAGGCAGGTCGCGGACGTGGCCGTACGAAGCGATCACCTTATAGTTGGATCCCAGATATTTGTTGATTGTCTTGGCCTTGGCAGCGCTTTCGACGATCAGCACATTCATTGGTCGGTCCTGAATCTGTGTGTCGGCGCACCCGGCGCGCGCTGTCGCAAGCGGCCGCCGGACGCTCAGAGTGCCCGTGGGAAGGAAGATGAGCGACCCACCTGCGCGAGCCGCCGAAACGCGCGGCACCATGGTTTATGCGCTCAGCCATGTCAAACCATGGCCTGCTGCGGGTCGGACCGAGCATCACCAGATATCCACAATCTGAAGATCATGAAACGATAAAATTCAATCAAAGGTTGATTCGAATCTCGGCGATAATTAAGTGATGAGTATTAACTTTGCTCAGTGGATGCCGAACATGTCTTTCGAACTGTACTTTACCGATTCAACGCTCGACCGGCCGAACGTTTGCTCGTCGAATGGAACCGGTGACCGCGGCAACATCCTAAGAATTCCAGAAGCACCGTCGACATCGGCGCGTTCCGTAACCCGTGCCGATCGTGACACGGCTCTCGATTACATAGCCGAAATGACCGGTGGTCTGGCGGAGATGGCCGCAGCGATCGACAGCCCGGTGCTCGCCCGGCTTCTCGCCTTAGCGGAGCAGGAGGCGAGGCGATCCCTGCCGGTTTGAAGATGTACCGCCCTTCGAGGCACAGGGGACGCGCGAGCCGGCTTTAGCGCCGGGAGACCAGCTGGCGCCCATGCCTCTCGATCAGGTCGGCTAGGTCGAGATCGAGAAGGGCGACCTGAACGGTGCGGACTGAAAGACCCGTCACCCGCACCAGTTCGTCGGTTTCGATAGGCATGGGTCCGAGCGCGGCTAGCACGCGAGCACGCTCACTGTCCGCGACATCACACGGAGGCGATGTTTCCGGAATCGCCTCCGCCGAAACACCTTGGTCTGTTTCGGCCGCAGTGTTCGGGGGAGGGGCGCGGGCGGAAAGGCCTTTGAGGTCTGAGGCCCGTGCTTCCCGGAATTCCTGGAGCGTGCCGCGAACGGGCTTCAGCGCACCAAGAATGTCTGCGGCCGAAAGCGCGATCGCCGCTCCGTCACGTAACAGGTGATTTGTCCCTTCTGCGCGAGGGTCCAGCGGATGCCCCGGCACCGCGAACACCTGCCGCCCTTGCTCGGCCGCGTGTCGCGCCGTGACCAGCGTTCCCGATCGCCGCGCCGCCTCGACCACGACGACGGCATGCGCCAGGCCGGAAATCAGTTCGTTCCGCCGCGGAAAATCCTGTCCGCGCGGCCGGAAACCCGGTGGCCGGTCCGAAACGAGGCATCCGCGTTCGCCGATCTCGGAGTGGAGGGACTCGTGCTCGGGTGGATAGACATGGTCGATCCCGCCGGCGAGCACCGCCACGGTGCCTCCGTCCATCGCGGCCTGATGCGCTTCCCCGTCGATACCCCGCGCAAGGCCTGAAACGATGACGAGGCCCGCCGCACTGAGTTCCCCCGCGATCTGCCGTGTGAACTTGCGCCCTGCAGCCGATGCGTCACGCGACCCCACGATCGCAACCGCGTCACGCTCCAGGAGTTCGAGCCGCCCCTTCGCGTAGATCATCGGCGGCGGCGTATCGAGCGCGAGCAGTAACTGCGGAAAGTGCGGCTCGATCGTGAAGATCGGTGTGGCTCGGAGTGCGGCGGCCGCAGCGAGTTCGTCCTCGGCCGCGGCTTTTGAAAAGATCACGAACGGCTTCGTGCGGCCGGATCTCCTGACGAGATCCGGCAGCGCGTCGAGGGCTTCCCCGGCGCCGCCGAACCTGTTGATCAGCTCACGAAACGCGACGCGTCCGATCCCCTCCGTCCGGATCAGCCTGAGACACGCCACGCGCTGCCGGTCGTCGAGCGGAGCCTGTGGCACCGGTGCCGGCAGGAACTCGAAATCGGGCTGTTTACTTCTTGGCACCGATCCTGGGCTCCTGCCCCGCGATGAGCCGCCGGATGTTGGCGTGATGCATGGCGATGACGACGATCGAAAGCACGGCGAACAAAACCGCGATCCATCTATCGATGGTCATGAAGGCGAAGATCGGAAGCACCGTTGCGGCTATGAGTGCCGAAAGCGATGAAATCCGTGTCGCGAACGCCGTCGCGAGCCAGACACCGCAGAAGATCAGCGCCAGCGGCCAGTGCACGCCGAGGGCCGCGCCGATATAGGTGGCGACACCCTTTCCACCCTTGAACCCGAGCCAGATCGGAAAGATGTGTCCGATCAGAGCCGCGCCACCGGCGAGAGCCGCAATCCTCAGTGTTTCACTGTTCGCGCCGCCGGATGTCGCAAGAAACCAATGGACGACAAGAACCGCCGCCGTCGCCTTGAGCCCGTCGAGGAGCAGCGTCGCCGCCGCCAGCCCTTTCTTGCCCGTCCTGAGAACGTTGGTCGCGCCGATGTTGCCCGAGCCGATCGACCGCACGTCCCCGAGCCCCGCCGCACGCGTCAGGATGAGACCGAACGGAATCGACCCCAGGAGATAACCGAACAGCGCCGCGACGACCCAAGTCGCCGACCCGGCCGTCATGACCGGTGCCGCCTGTAGCATCACCATCGGCATGTCGAGCATTCACGTCCCCCGCACCCGCACCCGCACCCGAACCCGCAGCACCAGCCGGGAAACCAACCCTCAGCCGGCCGCGCCAGCGTATTGATAGACAGTCTCGCCTGCAACCATCGTGCGAAGGACCCGCCCCATCATCTTGCGCTCGTCGAACGGCGTGTTCTTCGAGCGCGATTTGAGCAGCGCCTTGTCCACGACCCACGGCTGCTCGAGATCGACGACGATCAGATCGGCCGGCGCGCCTTTTTCGAGCCGTCCCGACGCGAGCCCGAACAGCTTGGCCGGGTTCGACGTCATCGCACGCAGCAGAGCGACGAGATTGACGTTCTGGTTGTGATGAAGCCTGAGCGCGGCCGCCAGCAGCGTCTCGAGCCCGATCGCCCCGTCGGCGGCTTCCGCGAACGGCTGCCGCTTCACGTCCACGTCCTGCGGATCATGGCTCGAAACGATGATGTCGATGTCGCCGCTTTCGACGCCACGCACCATCGCTGCCCGGTCGCTTTCCGCCCGGAGCGGTGGTCTCAGCTTGAAGAAGGTTCGATAGGGCCCGATGTCGTTCTCGTTGAGTGTGAGGTGATTGATCGACACCCCGCAGGTGACGCCGAGCCCCTTCGCCTTCGCCGCACGGATGACAGCGAGGCTCTCTTCACAGCTGATCGTCGCCGCATGATAGCGCCCGCGTGTCATCTCGGTGAGGCGCACGTCCCGCTCGATCACGATGGTTTCGGCGAACTTGTGAACGCCGGGGATGCCGAGCCGAGTCGAGGCCTCACCCGAGTTCATCGCGCCGTTACCCGACAGATACGGGTCTTCGGTGTGATGGACGACGAGTGCGCCGAAGTCCTTCGCGTAGTTCAGCACCTGACGCATCGTTCGCGTGTTGGTGATCGTCGACTTCCCGTTCGTGAACGCGACCGCACCGGTGCGCTTCAGAAGGCCGATTTCGGTGATTTCCTCACCCTTGAGCTCGCGCGTAGCCGCCGCCATCACATGCACGTTGACGATGGCGTTGTCGCGCCCGCGACGCTGGATGAAGTCGACGAGTGCGACCTGGTCGATGACGGGCTTTGTGTCGGGCATCACGATGATCGTCGTGACGCCCCCGGCTGCGGCGGCGTGGCTCGCGGTCTTGAGCGTCTCGCGATGCTCCTGTCCGGGCTCCCCCATGAAGACCTGTGCGTCGATGAGGCCGGGGCAGAGCACATTGTTGCGGCAGTCGACCACGGTCGCCCCGTCAGGAGCATTCCGCCTGAGATGGCCGCCGAGATCGGCGATGATGCCGTCTTTGACAAGCAGTCCGCCGGGTTCATCCCGACCCGAAGCCGGGTCTATGAGACGCGCGTTGATGAAGGCTGTGACTTCGGTCGACGGCTGGGCGGGTTGTACTTTTGAAGTGCGCATGGTCCGCCTCACTGGTTCGGAAGCTGGCGGGCCAGCGCTTCGAGAACGGCCATGCGGACCGCCACGCCCATTTCGACCTGCTCGCGGATGACCGATCGGGCATGATCCGCGACCGTCGACGCGATCTCGACACCACGGTTCATCGGCCCAGGATGCATGATGAGCGCATCCGGCTTCGCGCGCGCCAGCTTTTCGTGATCGAGCCCGAAGTAATGGTAGAACTCGCGCGTCGACGGAACGAACGATCCGTTCATGCGCTCGCGCTGCAGGCGCAGCATCATCACGATGTCACAGCCCTCGAGCCCCTTGTTCATGTCGGTAAAGACCTCGACCCCGAGCCGGTCGATGGCAGGCGGTAGCAGCGTCGACGGCGCGATTACGCGCACGCGCGCGCCCATCGTATTGAGGACGTCGATGTTCGAACGTGCCACGCGGCTGTGCAGGATGTCCCCGCAGATCGCGACCTGGAGGCCAGCGATGCGCCCCTTCGCACGCCGGATGGTCAGCGCGTCGAGCAATGCCTGGGTCGGGTGCTGATGTGCGCCGTCGCCCGCGTTGATGACCGAGCAGTCCACCTTCTGCGAGAGAAGCTCGACCGCGCCGGCGGCGTGATGCCGGACGACGAGGATGTCCGGTCGCATCGCATTGAGCGTCATCGCCGTGTCGATCAGCGTCTCGCCCTTCGAGACGGACGAGGTCGCCACGTTCATGTTGAGAACGTCCGCACCCAGCCGCTTCGCCGCCATCTCGAACGAGCTTTGCGTTCGTGTCGAGGCCTCGAAGAACAGGTTGACGAGGGAGCGGCCCTTCAGGATGTCGCGGTTCTTGTTGACCTGCCGGTTGGTGTCGGCGGCACGGTCGGCGATGTCCAGAAGAGCGGTGATTTCACCGGCACTCAACCCCTCACAGGTCAGCAGGTGCCGGCGCGCGAAGATCGCGTTTTTTGTCGTCGTGGTCATTAAAGCCCGTCTCCTAGACCCATTCGGTTGCCCCAGCAAGGGGACAGCGACGACAGCGTGCGTGCCATGATGATCGAACTGTGAACAAACACGCCGATCGGCCGGGCAGGCCGGTAAAAATCGAACGCGACGTAACCAGGGATAGGGGAGGAAGTGGTACCGCCACCCCGGGTCGAACGGGGGACCTCTAGATCCACAATCTAGCGCTCTAACCAGCTGAGCTATGGCGGCCCGAAGGACGGCCGTTCAGTCCGGGAAACCGGCAACGGCGTCGGGTCGGCAAGGCCACGTTGGGCCGCCGACGCGGCATCCATTGCCACAATGGAGCGATCAACGCAACATCAGGAGCGCATCCGGAAAAGTGGGCACCGGTTTTCCGGCAAGATGCGCGACAAAGCGAAGCTGTTCAGCCGTGCCGTCGCACGAAGTCGGCCACCGCATCTGCGGCGCGCGCCAGGTTTTGCGCGCGCGTGTGCCCCGACGCCCCCCGAGGCCCGAAATCGTGATCCCCGTCCGGCAGCCAGCACAACTCGACGCCGGAGCCAAGCGAGTATCCGGAAACTTCCTGCTTGGTCCCGAACGGGTCTCGCTCCCCCTGAACGATCAGGAGCGGGGCAGCGAGGGTCTCGAGATGCCCGGTTCGCACGTTTTCGGGCTTCGCCGTCGGATGAAACGGATACCCGAGGCAGATCCCGCCCTTGATCCGTCCCGCCTCATACAACTCGGCGAGCAGATAGGTCGCAATCCTTCCGCCCATGGACTTGCCGCCGATGAAGACCGGCCCTTCGATTGCTGCAGTCTCGAGCGCCACCCGATACTCCGGCACGACCATTTCGGCCCTGGGTGCCGGCGGCTTCTTTGGTCCCAGCCGTCGCGCGGCCATGTAAGCGAACTCGAACCGGACAACTGTCAGCCCGCGTTCGACCAGCAAGCCCGCCATCTTTCCCATGAAAGGGCTGTCCATCGGCGCCCCTGCTCCATGTGCGAGGACGAGCGTCGCGTTGGACACGTCCGGTCTGTCGATCAGGAGAGTGTGTTTGTGGCCGGACATCGTTCCCCGCTTCAATCCCTGCCATAGCATCGCCCCGGACAGTGACAAGTGGCCTGCCCCGGCCGATGTGGCCAGAGCAAGCTCGCACAGACCACCGTCGGTGGTTCGTCGCGCCGTGTTTTGGCCCAATCGATTTGGCTGATGCCGTTCCAGGTCGTGTCCAGGTCGGAAATTTCTGGTAAACGCTGGACAGACACCGGTCCACTTCGGCGGCGTCGGCTACGGAACACTGCGGCAGACGGGACTGCGGGCGATGA
The DNA here is from genome assembly GCA_035436725.1 of Hyphomicrobiaceae bacterium. Classification (GTDB taxonomy): domain Bacteria; phylum Pseudomonadota; class Alphaproteobacteria; order Rhizobiales; family Hyphomicrobiaceae; genus JABFRJ01. Next base: position 7,549 of record DAOMWV010000022.1, on the reverse strand, counting down.
CGAGTGCTGACATCAACCAGATTTTGTCCGCAGCGCGCTGGCTCGTGATGTCGGCACTGCTGACCCTGTCGGCAGCGGATACCTTGGCCCAGGAAGCGCGTGAAGCACTCATCGGCAAGAATGCGGCCGATGTGGAATCGGAGACCGGCGACGCTCCCGTCGCACCCGGTTCCGGCCCTCGTCACGATATTGTCAAGGGAACAGGCCCGAACGCGGTCGTGCCACCGGTCCGTCCGACACCGCCGACCGAAGTCCCCGCCAAGGCCCTGTTCGGCGCACAACGCACCGCCGCCCCGCTCGCCGCCCGCGCCATCGGATTCTACTCGCGCGGCTGCCTCGCAGGCGGCGTTGCCATGGACATAAATGGCCCCGCCTGGCAGGTCATGCGCCTCTCGCGCAACCGGAACTGGGGGCACCCGGAGCTGATATCCCTCCTGTCCCGCTTCGCGGTCGAGGCCAAGGCGGACGGCTGGCCCGGCCTCCTCGTCGGCGACATCTCGCAGCCACGCGGTGGCCCGATGCTGACCGGCCATGCCAGCCACCAGATCGGCCTCGACGCCGACATCTGGTTCACGCCCATGCCGAACCGCGAATTGACCCGGCAGGAACGCGAGGACATGAGCGCCGTCTCGATGCTGGCCCAGGGGCACCTGGCTGTCGACCCAAATGCGTGGACGCCGAAGCACGTCGCCCTCGTCAAGCGGGCCGCAGAGTATGCCAACGTCGAGCGTGTCCTCGTCCATCCTGCCATCAAGAAGGCTCTGTGCGATGCAACGGCTGCGAACGCCGATAGGAAATGGCTGTCGAAGGTGCGCCCGGTATGGGGCCACTTCTACCATTTCCATATCCGACTGAAATGTCCGGCGAATGTGTCCGGCTGTACACCACAGCCGCCCCCGGAGGCCGACGATGGCTGCGGCAAGGAACTGGAGGACTGGTACAAGCGGCTGACGGCACCTCCCCGACCCGTCGATCCCAATGCCCCAAAACCGAAGCCGATACCGCCGCTGACCCTCGACCAGCTGCCACAGGAGTGCCGCCTCGTTTTGTCAGCATCAGTGCCGGAAGCGAAACCCGCAGTGCCGCCGGTACCGGGGGGCGCCAAAGCGCCGGCTGAACCGAACAAATCCGTGAAGTAGGACCGGCATGATCACACCCAGTCTAAAGGCAGCGCCCGGCCGCATTCGCTCGGGACACGCAGGACGACCGATATGACATTCGCCCTCCGGACCCTCGCCGGAATACTTCTCGTTTTTGCCACCATCGCGGCTGTGGCGGATGTGACAAGATACGCGCAGGGCCAGCCGTTTCAGATGACGTCGATCTACGCTCACTGGCTCGGTGTCGCGCCCCAGTCCCTGAAATCCGTCGCCCAGTTTGTACAACGCTATACGCATCCCTATTTCTGGGATCCGGTCATCGTGCGCCTGCTCGTGTTGCCGAGCTGGCTTGTATTGGCCGCGCTGGGCGTCGTTGCCGGACTGCTGGGCCGTCGGCGTCGTCGCGTTGACATCTATGCCAATTGATCGCGCCGGCAGCCCGCCGTGGCACAAGTGCGGCGAACTGCGTATGCCAAACATGACCGGATGATGCGATCTGCAAGTGGAGTGAGCTGATGTTCTTCAAAAAGAAAAGCCTCGACCTGCCCACGCGAGACACCGCCTTGAAGGGCCGCGCGACTCCGATCCCGACCGCACGGACGCACTTCGTCAACGGAAACCCGCTCGCTGCGCCATATCCCGAGGGGATGGAAATGGCCATGTTCGGTCTAGGCTGCTTCTGGGGCGCGGAACGTAAGTTCTGGCAACTTGAGGACGGCATTTTCGTAACGGCAGTGGGTTACGCGGCTGGCCTCACCCCAAATCCAACGTACGAGGAGGTCTGCTCAGGGCAGACCGGGCACAACGAGGTCGTCAGGGTCGTCTTCGACCCTCGAATCGTGACGTACGACACCCTTCTGAAGACCTTCTGGGAGTCTCACGATCCCACCCAGGGCATGCGGCAAGGCAACGACATCGGCACCCAGTACCGGTCTGGCATCTACACCTACTCGGACAAACAGAAAGCGGCAGCCGAGGCGAGCCGGCTCGCCTATGGCCGTGTCCTGGCAGCGAACGGCTTCGGACCTGTCACTACGGAGATCATCGACGCTCCCGGCTTTTACTTCGCCGAAGACTACCATCAGCAGTACTTGGCCAAGAACCCCGGCGGCTATTGCGGTCTCGGTGGAACCGGCCTTTCATGCCCTACCGGGCTTTGAACGGTGGGTCCGGGCGGCCTGCTCATGATCGAACGATTGCGGTCAGGAGCCGGGAATGAAAGATGAAGACACGTTAAGGTGTTGCGTCAATTAAGCATTCAACTGCAATTAATCTAAATTTGTTCAATAAGACCTAGTCTTCGACCAGTCACATCCGGAATTGGGCGCCGTCCTTGGATGGCTTAGCGATTTCGGCAATAAGGTGTTTCCGGCCTCGCAACGACAGGATCGCACGTTCAGCGGTCGCCACAACGTCACACGAGGTCACAGGGGTAAACGGTATGTCGCGTATCAACCGCGGTTTGGGGCGGCGTCCAGAGCCGATCCGCGAAGCACTCCGCCCGGACAGGGCGACGCGGTGGACGCTCGTGCTTACCAGCGGTCTCGTCAATGTGCTGACGCTGACCGGATCCCTGTTCATGATGCAGGTTTATGATCGGGTCCTCGGCAGCCAGAGCGTACCGACGCTCGTCGGCCTCGCCTTGATCGCGATCTTCGCCTACGTGCTTCAAGGAAATCTCGAAGCGATGCGCCAGCGCATCCTGGTGCTGCTCTCGGAGAAATTCGATTCCGAGATCGGGCCCCGCGTCGCATCCGCCAACCTGCAATTGGCCCTGCGGTCGGTCGGAACGAGCCAGCCTGCCATCCGCTATGCCCGCCAGGTCGAGGACCTGCGGGCGTTCGTCGCCGGTCCCGGCCCTATCGCCGCCCTCGATCTTCCATGGCTGCCGATCTACCTGTTCGTCGTGTTCATCCTGCATTGGTCGCTCGCGCTGGCGATCGTCGTTGCAGCATGCTTTCTCGTCTGGCTGACGGTCATGACCGAACGCCGTTCCCGAACGCCCGCAATGGCGGCCCAGGAAGCGGCCCAGCGGCGCGCTGCGGAAGCGGATGTCGGCTTGCGCAACGCCGAAGCGATCCAGGCCATGGGCATGCGATCGTCGTTCATGCGCCGCTGGACTGAATTGCACGAAAGTTATCTGGGCGCGCAGCGTGCTGCGAGCTTTGCCGTGGGAGGCTTTACGGTCGCCGCCCGAACGTCCCGGTTGATGCTCCAGTCCGTCGTTCTCGGCCTCGGTGCGTATCTCGCCATCCAGGGGGTGATCTCCGCTGGCGCCATCATCGCCGCATCGATCCTCAGTGCGCGCGCCCTGGCGCCCATCGATCAGGCGATTGCCGCGTGGAAGCCCTTCGTCGCCGCTCGCGAGGCTTACAAGTCACTCACCGATCTCCTCGTGGCGGCTGGCAATCAGCGCGAGCCTCTCGCTCTCGACCCTCCGAAATCGGCACTTGCAGTCGCCGACCTCATGATGACCGTCCCGGTCCCGGCCCCGCCACCGGGCGTCAATCCGCCACCCGGCCAGTCGGTCGAGCGGACTGTCCTGCAGGGCGTCAAATTCGGCCTGTCGGCCGGCGACAGCATGGCGATCATCGGGCCGTCGGCCTCGGGCAAATCGACGTTGGCGCGCGCGCTCGTCGGCGTCTGGACCCCACGGATGGGCACGGTAAAGCTGGACGGCGCCACGCTCGACCAATGGTCGCCCGAGCGGCTTGGTCGCCATATCGGATACTTGCCGCAGGACGTGCAGCTCTTCGACGGAACGATTGCCGAGAACATCGCCCGCTTCGATCCCGACGCCGCCGATGACGAGATCATTGCGGCGGCTCGGGCGGCCGCTTTCCACGACTACATCCTCCAGACAGGCGGCTATGACCGCCGTATCGGCCCGTCCGGGGCCAGTCTTTCAGCCGGCCAGCGCCAGCGTCTCGGATTGGCTCGCGCCCTCTATGGCAACCCGTTCCTCGTAGTGCTCGACGAGCCGAACTCGAACCTCGATATCGAGGGCAAGGCCGCGCTCCAGTCGGCCATCGAAGGCCTGACCGCTCGCGGCGGTATCGCCGTGATCGTGTCCCACGACACGTCGATCCTGGACAGCGTGAAGTACGTTCTGGCACTCGATCGCGGCCGCCAGGTCGCCTTCGACACGAGCGCAGTCGTGCTAGAGCGGCTCGGCCTTCGCAAGCCTGCCGCATCCCCTGCACCGGTTGTGAAGGCGCCACCACCGTCGTCGCCCCCCGTTCACGCCCAGTCTGCTGCAAAAGCCGGGAGCCCGGTGGCCCCGCGCACGGCGACGACGACGGGACAGCAGTTCGTCGGCCCGCGCTTCGTTCTCCAGTCCGCAACGCGCCCGCCCCGTAAGCCCGCCGACAGTCCGCCTTCGACCGGGACCCGCGAACTCGATCGGGGAGACCACTGATGCTGGATACCGAGAGCACCTTGCGGCGCCAGATCCGCCTCGCGCTCCTGTCGGGCGGGCTTTTTGGCGTCGGATTTTTCGCCTGGGGCGCACTCTATCCTCTCGAAGGTGCCGTCGCCGCACGTGCGATGGTCATTCTCGAAAACAACGTCAAGAAGGTACAGCATCCGACCGGTGGCATTATTGGCCAGATGAACGTCTTCGAGGGCAAGCGCGTCAGCGAGGGCGAGATGCTGCTGCGCCTCGACGAAACGATGATGCGGGCCAATCTCGCCATCGTCGTCAACGACATGGTTGCGCAGCAGGCACGCCTTGCACGATCGGTTGCCGAACGTGACGGATCGCGATTGGTGATTTTTCCGGACGAACTTCAGTCGCGCGCGCTCGGTGATCCCGACATGCGCGCGGTTCTCGAGAACGAGCTCAAGCTGTTCGAGAACAGGTATCGCGGTCGAACCGGCCAGAAGGCGCAGCTGACTGAACGCGTAGGTCAGCTTCGTCGTGAAATCGAGGGCCTGACCGAACAGCGCGCCTCCGTCCAGCAGCAGCTCGACGTCGCAAACCGCGAAATCGCCGATCTGCGCGGTCTCCAGCAGAAGGGGCTCGTGCAGCGGCCCCGCATCACGTCGCTGGAGCGCGAACTGGCGAGGAACCAGGGAATCCTGGGCGATCTTAATGCGCGCATGGCAGGGTCCGCCGGCAAGATCGCAGAAACCGAATTGCAGATTGCGCAGATCGATCGCGAGGCCGAGACCGAAGCCACCAAGGAAATCCGCGATGCTGAAACGCGCCTGTCGGAGTTGAACGAGAAGCGCCTTGCCGCCGAGGACCAGTTGCGCCGCATCGAGATTAAGGCGCCCATTTCAGGCATCGTCCAGCAACTCGCCGTGCATACGGTCGGTGGCGTCGTAAGCCCGTCAGAGCCGTTGATGGTGATCGTGCCTGACAGCGACCAGCTGATCGTCGAGGCACGCCTCGCACCACAGGACCGCGACCAGATTACCGTCGAACAATCGACACGCGTGCGCTTCTCGACCTTCAATCAGCGAACGACCCCCGAGGTGAAGGCGACCGTCTTCCGCATCAGCGGGGACGTCATCAAGGACGCGCAGAGTGGCCAGTATTTCTATTCGGTTGGTGTCAGAGTGCCTCCAGAGGAAATTGCACGTCTCAACGGCGCCAAGCTTGTTCCCGGCATGCCCGCGGAAACGTTTTTCCGCACCGACGGTCGCACACTCCTGAGTTATTTGCTCAAGCCTCTGACCGATCACTGGCAGCACGCCTTCTCCGGCCGCTGACCGCAAATCAGACCATGGAAGCCCTGACCACGTCTGCGCGGTATGTCGCCCCGCACTAGACCGCAGGCGCTATGCCGTCGCAGCGATTTGTGCGGCGTGTCCGGGCTTTTCCGCGACATTCTCTCGCATTGAACTGCTCACGGTCGTCTTGATGGACTCACCGAGAATATTGCTGATCGCCTGCGCCGGTCGACTGAGCTTGACGTCGGTTCGGGAAATGAGCGCGATCGTCCTCTTTATCGGCGGGTCGAGTTCGTAGACGCTGCGCCCGATTTTCATATGTGCCGCCATCCCGGCGGGAGCGATAGTCGCCCCAAGGCCCGCGCTTGCAGCCGCGCAACATGCCTCCAGTGTCTCAACCTCGATCCAGGCCTGCGGTGACAGCCCCGCCGACCGGAACCAACTCATCGCGTGCGACATCTGCACGTCGGGATTGCCCTGTACGTAGAATGGCAGCGTGGACATGATCTCCGGTGTGAGTGCGTTCCCCTCACCGGTGAGGCCCTCCGGCCCGATTCCAACGATGTCTTCGTCGACGATGATGCGAACATCGAGATTCGTCGGATCGAACGGCAACGACACGATGGCGATGTCGACCTCACCTTCGCGGACGAGTTCGACGAGCCGTCGTGAAGGCGCAAGCGACAACACGAGAGCAGTATCGCACATGTCGCGCCGGATCCGCCGAATGGGATCACGTGCGAGATAGGTGAGTGCGGGAGTCGTCATGCCCAGTCGGACTATTCCGAGTGCCGACGACTTCATGCGGTGCATCGCCGAAAGCGCTTCGTCGCTTTCTGCCATGATGCGTCGTGCATGCACGACGAGTTGCTGGCCAGCCGCGGTCGGCAACGGCCGGCGCCCGCTGCGATCGAGGAGAGAAACGCCGCATTTCGCCTCCAGTTCGCGTATTTGCAGGCTTACGGCAGGTTGCGAAAGGTTGAGCTTTTTGGCAGCGGCCGTGAAGCTGCCCAGTTCCAGAACTTCCAGAAACGCCCTCAACTGATCAGGATTGAGCCCGCGCATGATCGCCTCGCGCTTCAACTGTGTGCAGAAATATAAATTCCAAAAATGGTATAATACCTCCTTCATGACACCATCTCTGCGATCGTGTCAATTTTTTCGCAGAAGGATCGCTACAGCGCACGGGAACTGCCTTTATGCGGCTATGACCCGACGCAGAAAAGTCGTGAACGAAGGATCTGTGTCTGCGTTTTACCCGAAAAGACGCAGCTGCCGCTCGTCCTGTCCTTTCGTTTCCCGCGCAAGTTGTTCGATGCGGTCGAATGGAACCTGCTCGGCGTTGATGAGTGATCGGTGCGCCTTCATCGAGCGCACGAGCCCCTCTTGAACGAGATGGAATTCGCCGACCGTCTGTCCCGGCAACACCATGGCCGGGTCGAGACCACTCTCAGACTGGAACGCCGCCTTGAGTTTCTTGAGCGCTGTATCTTCGCGGACCCGGCCGATGAACCAGCTCGTGATCTGGTCGCGGCTCTTGTAGTCGAGATCACCCGGCGACTGCGTCGCGAGCATGATGCCGAGACCGGCCGAACGCGCGCGCTTGAGCAGGCTTTGCAGTGGCTCCGCCGTAGCCGGCTTCGCGGTCGCCGGAATGTACAGGTCCGCCTCGTCGAGCATTACCACCGACTGCAGTTCGTCATTCGGATTGCGCTGGCAGAACCGCAATGCCTCCGAAAGGAATTGCGCGACCCAGAACAGGATGTTCTCGT
>DAOMWV010000021.1:0-23864 GCA_035436725.1 Hyphomicrobiaceae bacterium | reverse complement strand
CCGATCCGTGCAAACGCGACTGCGGCCCTGCAACCGGACGAAGACGCAGCCCCGCGTCCCGCCCGCCGTTCGGCCTGAACAGCGCGCTGCGGGCCGAATGGCGGACAAGCGCACCGCCTCGCTGCCCGCCTCGCGCAGCATTGAGTACGATGCAAACTCAGCGCGCTCCCGCGCCCTGACTCGGGCGGGGAGATGAGAACCGGGTTCCGCCCGATGGCTTCGGCAAGCGACCTTCGCCGTATTGCACTTTCGCTTCCCGGTACGACCGAGGCGAAGCACGTCGACCGCATTGCCTTCAACGTCCATCGCATTTACGCCACGCTCGCCCCCGACGACCTGACGGCAAACTTGAAGTTCACGCTCGACGAACAGCAATTGAAATGTCTGACAGCCCCCGACGCTTTCGCCCCCGTACCCGGCGGCTGGGGTCGGATGGGTTTCACGACCGTCACGCTTGCACGGGTCACGACGGCCGAATTGCGCGCAGCCCTCGAACTTGCACACGCTCACGCGGTACCGAAAAAGTCACGCCGCAAGCGCGAGCCCTAGCAAACCACCGACCACCATCGCGCAGACGTTTTGCTTCATTCTCGAAGGCGACGTGAACCGCCGACACCGACCTGTCCGCGTGCTTTACGCCCCCGACAGAGACGTGCACGCCATCACGCCGGAAACACGAGCCCCAGCCAGTCCGCGATCACGGCCGGCTTGTCGTGCATCTTGCCGTCCTTGCCCTCGACTTCGACGATGCAGGTTCTCGTGAGTAGCTTGCCGCCGTTCTTTTCCTCGATCTTCGTGATCGTCGGCTTCATGCGGATGCGCGAACCCGCCGGCACCACGCCCGTGAAGCGCAACTTGTCGAACCCGTAGTTGATCGCGCGCCCCACGCCTTCGATCCGCATGATGTCCTGCGACATCGACGACATCAGTGACAGCGTGAGAAACCCATGCGCGATCGTGCCCCCGATCTCGCGATTGGCCCGCTCGACATCGATGTGGATCCACTGATGATCCCCCGTCGCGTCCGCGAATGCGTCGATCAGGTCCTGATCGACCGTGATCCATTTCGACGGCGGCAGCGCCTTGTTGATCAGCGTTTCGAGATCGTTGTAGTGCACCGTTTCCATGATGATCTTTCAGAGATTGCCGTCGTTATGCGGTCATTGTGCATTTTCCGTCATGGCCGCGTTGGCGGCCACGCACGCAAGTTCAATTTGGCACGATTGAAATACAGCCGATGCGACGTCCATTCTGCTATGCCCAAAGTGGCATCGACCGCTCCCCGTCACCCGAGCTTCACACCCCGCTTCGTCAGTTCGTTCTGCGACTGCTCGACACCCGAACCCGGCACGATCTCGCCCGCGCGATCCGCGAGCCCGTCGAACCGCGCCGCGATCTTCTCCACAGTGTCCGCACCCGTCCCGAGTGCGAGCCCCTGCGTCATCGTCACGTTGGCGACCGCAAACGTCCCGGCCCCCGCCGTCATGATGCACCGGTTCGGCGCCTTCTCCGAGACGAGGAAGAGAACCGCTGGCGTCACGAACTCCGGCTTGAAGTGATCCGTGATCGCCGGCGGCAGGATGTCGCCCGTCATACGCGTCATAGCCGTCGGCGCGAGACAGTTCACGCGGATATCGTTCTTCGCGCCTTCGAGCGACAACGTCTGCATGAGCCCGACCAGCCCCATTTTGGCCGCCGCATAATTCGATTGCCCGAAATTCCCATAAAGACCGGATGATGACGTCGTCATGACGATGCGCCCGTAGTTCTGCTCCCGCATCACATTCCACACCGCATGTGAGCAGATCGCCCCGCCCATCAAGTGCACCTCGATGACGGCATGAAAATCCTCGAGGCTCATCTTGCCGAAGCTCTTGTCGCGCAGGATGCCGGCATTATTGACGAGAATGTCGACCCGCCCCCAGGCCTTGAGTGCCGCGTCGACCATGTCCGCGACCGCCTTCTCGTCCGTCACGGACGCGCCGTTCGCCATCGCCTCCCCGCCCGCCGCGCGGATCTCTTCGACCACTTTTTCGGCAGCACTGAGCGACGAGCCCGATCCGTCCCGCGCGCCGCCGAGATCGTTGATCACCACCTTCGCGCCGCGCGCGGCCAGTTGCAGGGCGTGTGACCGGCCGAGGCCGTTGCCTGCGCCGGTGACGATGGCGACGCGGCCGTCGAAACGAATGCTCATGCAGAAAAAACTCCAGAATCCCGATTTCAATTCGGCCGCACCGTAGGCTACCGCCCTCGTCGGATCAATGCTCCAGACCAGCGCTCACAGCGCCCCTTGTCTGCCAACCGGTCCGCAGCCTCACGCCCCCGCCTTCTTCGCGAAACCCCACGCCGTTTCGGCGAGTGGCCGGATGCGCTTGATCGTCTCGAGCGCCTGCGCACTCGCCGCCGTCCCGTCGCGGACCCGCCCCGCGATCCCCTGCAGGATCGCCGCGATGCGGAACATGTTGTAGGCCATGTACCAGTCGAGTTCCGGAATGCCGTCACGCCCCGTGAGCTTGCAGTAGAGCGCCGCCGCTTCCTTCACGGTCGGAATACCGAGCGCCCCGTGATCGAGGCCCTTGATGCCGTTCGATCCCGCCCCGCCACCGGACGGCATCTCCCACGTCATCAGGAAATACGTGAAATCCGCCAGCGGATCGCCGAGCGTCGACAATTCCCAGTCGAGAACCGCCTTCACCTTCGACTCGTCGTCGTCGAAGATCATGTTGTCGAGCCGGTAGTCGCCATGCACGATCGAGACGCGCTCCTGCACCGGCACCGTGCGCGGCAGGAACTCCATCAGGTTTTCCATCTCCTCGATCTTCTCGGTCTCCGACGCCCGGTATTGGCGCGACCATCGCTCGATCTGGCGCGCGAAATAATTGCCCGGCTTGCCGTAATCGCCGAGCCCGATCTTCTCCGGATCGTAGTTGTGGAGCCGCGCCAGCGTTTCGATCTCGGCTTCGTAGATGCCGCGCCGCTCCCCTGGCGACAGCGTCGGCAGCGCCCCGTCCCAGAAGATGCGGCCCGTCACCATCTCCATCACATAGAACATCGCGCCGATCACGCTGTCGTCGCTGCACAGTGCATACGGCCGCGCCACCGGGAACCCGACATTGTAGAGTTCGGAGATGACCCGATACTCGCGGTCGACCGCATGCGCCGAAGGCAACAGCTTGCCGAACGGCTTGCGCCTCAGCACATAGCGTTTGTCCGGCGTGTCGAGCCGGTAAGTCGGGTTCGACTGCCCGCCCCGGAACTGCTGGACGGTGAGCGGACCCGCGAAACCCTCGACATGCTTTTCCATCCACGCGAGCAGCTTCACCTCGTCGAGGCGGTGCCTCTCCTCGACCGGCTTCACACCCGAAAACAGATCCTCACGCGATGTCATGTGCTCCTCTCGGGGTTCAAACCCCTCTCCCCTGACGTAGGGAGAGGGTAGGGTGAGGGGCCGCTGGCAGCAAGCCCCTTGCCGCCCGGAATTCTCACGCCTTCTCGTTCGTATACCGTTTGATCTCGGCTCGTGCGATCGACCGGTTGTGCACTTCGTCCGGTCCGTCCGCGAGCCTCAGCGTGCGGATGTGCGCGTACTTGTCCGCGAGCCCGAAATCGCTCGTCACGCCACCGCCGCCGTGTGCCTGGATGGCCTCGTCGATGATCCTGAGGGCCATGCGCGGTGCCGCCACCTTGATCATGGCGATCTCCTGCTTGGCGACCTTGTTGCCGACCTTGTCCATCATGTCGGCCGCCTTGAGACAGAGAAGCCGCGTCATCTCGATGTCGATGCGCGCTTCCGCGATCCGCTGCTCCCACACGCTCTGCTCGATGATCTTCTTGCCGAACGCCGTGCGTGTCGTGAGCCTCCGGATCATCTTTTCGAGCGCCGCTTCGGCCACGCCGATCGTGCGCATGCAGTGATGTATGCGCCCCGGCCCGAGCCGCCCCTGTGCGATCTCGAAGCCGCGCCCTTCCCCGAGCAGCATGTTATCGGCCGGCACCCGCACGTTCTTCATCTCGACTTCGGCGTGCCCGTGCGGTGCATGATCGAAGCCGAACACCGGCAGCATCCGCCGCACCTTCACGCCGGGCGTATCCATCGGCATGAGGATCATGGATTGCTGCTTGTGCGTCGCCGCCGTCTTGTCCGTCTTGCCCATCAGCACCGTGATCTTGCAGCGCGGATCGCCCACCCCCGACGACCACCACTTCACGCCGTTGATGACGTAATGATCGCCGTCACGCTTGATCTCCGTCTCGATGTTCGTCGCGTCCGACGACGCCACCGCCGGCTCCGTCATCAGGAACGCGGAGCGGATCTCGCCCCGCATCAGCGGCTTCAGCCACTGCTCCTTCTGCTTCTCCGTGCCGTACCGGTGGAACACTTCCATGTTGCCGGTGTCCGGCGCCGAGCAGTTGAAAACCTCGCTCGCCCAGTGCACCCGCCCCATCTCCTCCGCGCACAGCGCATACTCGAGATTGGTCAGCCCCGCTCCGTGATACTCTTTCGTATCGTGCTCCTTTGACGGCGGCAGGAACAGGTTCCACAGCCCTTCCTTGTGCGCGATCTTCTTGAGGTCTTCGAGGATCGGCACCGACTGCCAGCGGTTCGTCCCGAACGACAGCATCTGCTCGTCGTACACCTTCTCGTTGGGATAGACGTGCTTCGCCATGAACGCGCGCACGCGATCGCGCCACTCCACCTGACGTGCCGACAATGTGAAATCCATGCGCCTGCTCCTCCGCCGGACATCCGGCCGTCACTGTTTCCGTTCCCGTCCCGAGGGTCGCGCGGCCCGCGTTCCGTTTCAAGCCCCTTGTGCAGCGCAGCAGCCATTCTTGTTGTCCGGAAACAATTACCATGTTAAACAAATCGGCAGCCGCGTGCCTCAGCCGGAGTGATGTCGTCATGCGTTATGCCACCTGGTGGGGAAAGCCCGCACCCGATCTCGCGCCGCCGCCATTTCCCCGTCCCGGCAAGATCCTCTGCGTCGGCGTCAACTACCCGGAGCGCAACGCCGAATACAGGGACGGCTCCGACGCCCCGAAGTACCCGAGCCTGTTCGTCCGCTTCCCCGGCTCCTTCGTCGGCCACGGCGAGCCGATCCTCCGCCCGCCCGAAAGCCCTCAATTCGACTACGAAGGCGAGATCGTGCTCGTGATCGGCACGTCCGGCCGCCGCATCCCCGAGGCCAGCGCCCACGACCACATCTTCGGCCTCACGCTGATGAACGAAGGCTCCGTCCGCGACTGGCTCCGCCATGGCAAGTTCAACGTGACCCAGGGCAAGAATTTCGACCGCTCCGGCGCCATCGGCCCCCACATCGTCTCGCGCGATGCGGCCGGCCCTCTCGACGCTCTCGAGATCGTAACGCGCGTCAACGGAGAAGAGCGCCAGCGTGGGCATACCGGCACGCTTATGTTCCCCTTCGCACGCATCATCTCCTACATATCGACATTCACGACACTCGAACCCGGTGACCTCATCGCCACCGGAACACCACCCGGCGCCGGCGCGCGCTTCGATCCCCCGAAATGGCTCGTCCCCGGCGACGTCGTCGAGGTCTCTTGCCCCACCATCGGCACCCTCCGCAACGAAGTGAAGGACGAATAGGCCACTGCGACCCCGTGCGCGGCGCGGCAAGCGGCGCTGTGCCGCACTGCAGACACGGAACCTCCGACCTACTGTCCAGGGACTTACAAACACCGTTTGCAATTCGCAATCCGCTACTCGCCAGTCACGAACCACACCATGCGTCCCCTCGAAAAATCGCTCCCCCTGAAACTGCTGATGGCGCGCGAAGCCGTCATGGATCGCTTCCGCCCGCACCTTCATGCCCACGACATCACCGAGCAGCAGTGGCGCGTCCTCCGCGCACTCGCCGAATTCGGCGAGATCGACCTCGGAACACTCTCATCGCGCATCGCGATCCTGATGCCCTCCCTCTCGCGCATGCTGCCGGACATGGAAGAGCGCGGCCTCGTCCGACGCCGCAAGCATCCGACCGACGCCCGCACCGTCATGATAACCCTGGCGCCGAAGGGCCGCACACTCTTCGACGCCATGAGCGCCCACAGCGAAGTCATCTATCGCGAATTCGAGCGCGCCGTAGGCCGCCACGCGCTCAATGCCCTGATGGCCAGCCTCAACCACCTCATCGCCACCATCGACACGCTACCCGCCAACGGCGTCGAGCCACGACGCCGTGCGTCCGCTCCCGCAAAGTCCTGAAGGCCGCGCCATGCCTCACATCATCGTCGACTACTCCGCCAATCTCGATGCGCGCCTCGACATCCCGCAGCTTCTGGAAAAGCTGCACACGGCAGCCCTCGAAACCGGTGTATTCCCCGTAGGCGGCCTCCGCACACGCGCCGCCCGCCGCGACGCCTACGTCGTCGCCGACCGCCATTCCGACAACGCCTACGTCCACGTCCAGCTCCGTATCGGCACGGGGCGCACACCCGACGTCCGTCAAAAGGCCGCCGAACACGTCTTCGCCGCACTGAAATCCGCCACCGCTGCCGACATGACGAAGCATCCCCTCGGCCTCACCCTGGAAGTCGTCGAGATCGATCCAGTCGGCGCCCTCCGCCACAACAATCTCCACGACTACGTCGCCACCCGCTCAAAAAGCTGAACAGCACCGGCACTGTCCTCTCCCTCGGCGCGTGTGCTGTGTCGGCACCCGAAGCGCCACGAAAGTGAGGGAGAGGACACCAAAAGCACTGATGCCCGATACGAATTCCGACCAGGTGAGGGTGACTTCCTCTCCATCAGAACGGACCCTGCCATGACCAAATCCACCGCCCCAACCCTCGCCGACAACACCGCCCGCCTCGCGACCCTCCTCGCTCCGCTACGACGTGACGGCATCGGCCACACCATCGCCGGCGAACGTGTCGAGAGTGCCGCGACCTTCGACACCACCTCACCCGTCGACAAGTCGCACATCGCTTGTGTCGCGCGCGGTACCGTGTCCGACATCGACCGCGCCGCGCTCGCCGCCAAAGCGGCATTCAAATCCTGGGCGGATTGGGACCCCGTCAAGCGCCGGAAACTTCTTCACAAGATCGCCGACGCCATCGAAGCCCGCGCCGACGACATCGCCGTCCTCGAATGCTGGGACACCGGCCAGGCGCATCGCTTCATGTCGAAAGCCGCCATCCGTGCCGCCGAAAACTTCCGCTTCTTCGCCGACCGCGTGCCCGACGCGCGCAACGGTCTCAATCTCCCGACAGCCGAACACTGGAACGTGACGACGCGCGTCCCCATCGGCCCCGTCGGCGTCATCACGCCGTGGAACACGCCGTTCATGCTCTCGACGTGGAAGATCGCACCCGCCCTCGCCGCCGGCTGCACCGTCGTCCACAAGCCCGCCGAATGGTCGCCCGTAACCGCCGATCTTCTTGTGAAGATCTGCCACGATGCAGGCTTGCCCCCGGGCGTCCTCAATACCGTGCATGGTCTCGGCGAGGAGGCTGGCAAAGCCCTCACCGAGCATCCAGCCATCAAGGCCATCGGCTTCGTCGGCGAAAGTTCGACCGGCTCCGCCATCATGCGTCAGGGCTCTGAAACACTGAAGCGCGTCCACTTCGAACTCGGCGGCAAGAACCCCGTCATCGTCTTCGCCGACGCCGATCTCGACCGGGCGCTCGATGCCGTCGTCTTCATGATCTACTCACTCAACGGCGAGCGCTGCACGTCGTCGTCCCGCCTTCTCATCGACGAAAGGATCGCAGCGGAATTCACGGAAACGCTCGCCGCCCGCGTGAAGAAACTGAAGGTCGGCCACCCCCTCGATCCCGCGACCGAAGTCGGCCCCCTCATCCACGAGCGCCACCTCGCGAAAGTCTGCTCCTATTTCGACATCGCGAAGAAGGACGGCGCCACCATCGCCGTTGGCGGCAACCCCCACGCCGGCCCCGGCGGCGGCCACTACGTCACGCCGACGCTCTTCACCAATGCGAAGCCCGACGCCCGCATCGCCCAGGAAGAAATCTTCGGCCCCGTTCTCACCGTCATTCCATTCAGGACCGAGACCGACGCCATCGAGATCGCCAACTCTGTCCGCTACGGCCTCACCGGCTACGTCTGGACACGCGACATGGGCCGCGCGCTCCGCATCTCGGACGCGCTCGAAGCCGGCATGATCTGGGTCAACTCGGAGAACGTCCGCCACCTCCCCACCCCCTTCGGCGGGGTCAAGGCCTCCGGCATCGGCCGCGACGGCGGCGACTATTCGTTCGACTTCTACATGGAGACGAAAAACATCGCCCTCGCCAAGGACCTCCACAAGGTCCCGAAACTCGGCACCTGATCCATTGTCATTCCGTGCGCGGCGCAGCGTGGAACGGTGCGACGCAGACACGGGACCTGAAGCCTGAATGTTCTGTCATTGCCGCGCAGGCGGCCGTCCAAGCAGACATTTGTCCCGTCGCTTCCGACCTGCTCCCCGCAGGAGAGTCGGAAGCGACAACCAAAGAGAGCCCATCATGCCCGCACCGAAACACATCTTCGATCCGCCGTTCAACGTCGTCCGCTGCTCATACGTCATCCTCGGCGTGACCGATCTCGCAGCGTCTCGCGCCTTCTACGTCGACACGCTCGGCCTCCACGTCGAAGACGAAACGCCGACCTCGATCTACCTGCGCGGCGTCGAGGAGCGTCAGCACCACTCCATCGTCCTGGAAAAGCGCGCCGTCGCATCCGCCGACGGACTCGGCTTCAAGGCCGCATCAGAAGACGACCTCGATCGCGCCGCCGCCTGGTGCAAGTCGAAGAACCTCCCTCATGGCTTCATCGACCGCCCCTATCACGGCCGCACGCTCCGTTTCGTCGATCCCTTCGGCATGCCCTTCGAACTCTGCTTCGCGATGGAAAAGCGCGAGAACCTGCTCCAGAAGTACGCCCACTATCGCGGCGTCCACCCCCAGCGCCTCGACCACTTCAACGTCTTCGCCCCCGACGTCCAGGGCGCCCTCGACTTCTACGCGAGCCTCGGCTTCCGCCTGACCGAATACGCCGAGGAAGACGGCCCGAACGGCCGTATCGCAGCGGGCTGGATGCATCGCAAGGGCAACGTCCACGACCTCGCTTTCACCAACGGCCGCGGCCCGCGCCTGCACCACCTCGCCTACTGGGTGCCGACCGCCATGAACATCATCCACCTCTGCGATCTCATGGCCACCACAGGCTACCTCGCCAACATGGAGCGCGGCCCCGGTCGGCACGGCATCTCCAACGCCTTCTTCCTCTACGTTCGCGACCCCGACGGCCACCGCATCGAGATCTACACGTCCGATTACCAGACCATGGACCCAGACCACGAACCGATCCGCTGGTCGCTCCGCGATCCCCGCCGCCAGACCCTGTGGGGCACGCCCGCGCCGAAATCATGGTTCGAGGAGGGGTCCGCGTTCACGAACACACCCCAGCGCGATGCCCTCTTCACCGCCAACGTCATCATCGCCAGTTGACCCGCCCACAAAACTGCCCACCTCCCGCGACATGCTCGCGCTCCGACGACTATTTTGCATGCGGCGCCTTGCGCGGGCGGCGCTTGGTCGTCAATATGCGAATACCCGAATATGAGCCGCCGACAGACGCGGCCGCGGGAACGAGTGCCGTGGGAGGCGACGAATGAAGGCCGCAGGTGTTTGCGCTGCAGCATTTTGCTGCGTCATTGCAGGCATGATGGCCATCGCCGTCGCTGCCGATCCGATGGCCTACGGCCGCCACCTCTCCGGCGAATGCGTCACCTGTCACAAGCTCGATGGCACCGACACCGGGATTCCCTCGATTACCGGCTGGGACAAGGACGAATTCGTCCAGACCCTGAAGTATTACAAGGAAGGCCTGCGCGATAACCCGGCCATGCGCTCGGTTGCCGAAAGCCTCGACGATGCCCAGATGAACGCTCTGGCGACGTATTTCGGTTCGCTTCCGAAACCACCTCGCCGGACCAGCACCTCCAAGTGACGCGAACCGTTCCCGCCGGCCCCCCTCGCTCCGAAAGGCCCAACCGTGTCGATTGATCGCCGCCAATGCCTCGCCACCGCCACCGCCGCCGCTCTCGGCGCGCTGCTCGTCTCCCGTCCATCCTCGTTGCTGGCGCAGGCCGCCCCGCCCGCAGTCAGCAAATTCGATCTCGGCGGCGCTGAGCTTCACGTCGTAGTCGACGGCATCATGGACGTGGGTTCCTCTGGCGCCGGCTCCAACCGCCCCGAGGCCGAAGTCGAAGCGGCGCTCGCATCCGCCGGCCTGCCGCCGAAGCGCATTCGCCAGCCCGTCAACGTGAGCGTTCTGAAAACCGCGACCGATCTCATCGTCTTCGACTGCGGCGGCGGACCGAACTTCATGGACGGTCTCGGCAAGTTCTCCGACAATTTTTCCGCGACCGGCCTCGACCCCGCCGCCGTGACCAAAGTGATCTTCACCCACGGCCACCCCGATCACCTCTGGGGCGCGGTCGACGAGTTCGACGACAGCCTGCGCTTCCCCAAGGCCACCTACCACATGGCGGACGTCGAACTCGATCTCTGGCGCTCGCCTGACGCCACCTCGAAACTGCCCGCGGACCGCGCCAACTTCGTGACGGGCGCACAGCGCAACATAAAGACCATCGGTGACCGCCTGACCGCTTTCAAGGCCGGCGCCGAAGTTGCGCCGGGAGTACTCGCGGTCCCCACCTACGGCCATACGCAGGGCCACACGTCGTTCGAATTGAAGACCAAAGACGGGCCACTCGTCATCCTCGGCGACGCGCTGATCCATCCGCTGATCTCGTTCGCCCATCCCGACTGGCGACCCGGCGGCGACCACGTTCCCGAACAGGCCGTCGAGACACGCAAGCGCCTTCTCGATCGCCTCGCGACAGACAAGGCCCGCGTCCTCGGCTGCCACTTGCCGACACCGGGCCTGGGCCGCGTCGAACGCAAGGATGGCGCCTACCGCTTCGTCTCGGCGTAACGAAAGCCCTTGTTCTTTCTCCCCGCTCGCGAGGAGAAGGTGCGCAGCGCGGGTGCCGTTACGGCAGCCGAAGCGCAATCAAAAGTGCGCGGGTACTGTGTCGGCACCTGAAGCGCCATCAGAAGTGCTGCGGATGAGGGGCAGAAAGATGCACCGGGACCAGACGCAACACGCTCAGGTGAGCCGCCGCAAAAGCCCGACGCACAACCTCTCTACCTCGTCCCTGACGGGCCGCTCGTCCTCCGGATCGACCAGCCGCGTCGTCCATGCCGGATCTCGATCTTCGTCTTCAATGAGATGACTGTCGAGCGCACCGAGTATGGCGCGCGCCTCCTCGTTCAAGCCCACCGGCATCGTACGACCGGAAATCCGCCCCCAGTAGCCTGCCCAGAGACGTGCCGTCGTCCACGGATTGTAACCCCCGCCCCCGAGTACGACCGAACGCGGCAACAGCGTCGTCACCGCGTCCACCATCTCCCACACCAGCGAATTGGAAAGCTCCATCGCCGACAGCGGATCGCCCTTGAGCCCATCCGCTCCCATTACGATGACCGCCGCATCCGCATCCGCACGCCGGAGGAACGGCAGCACGACCTTCTCGACGATCATCCGGTATTCCCGGTCCCTGATCCCGCGCGGCAGCGGAATATTGAGCGCGCGTCCCGCACAGGTATCGTCGAGTGTCCCCGTCCCCGGCCACCGCCCCGTTTCGTGCAGCGAAACGAGCCGCACGCGTTCGTCCCCTCCGAACGCGATTTCCACACCGTCACCGTGATGCGCGTCGAAATCGACATACGCGACGCGCCTCGCGCCGCCTGCCAGCAGTTCGAGAACAGCGAACACCGGATCGTTGAAATAGCAGAACCCCGAGGCGCGATCCCTGAGCCCGTGATGCGTTCCTCCCGCCGGAAAGAATGCGATGCTGCCTTCGAGCGCGGTTCTCGCCGCGACCATCGCTCCGCCAACTGTCGACCGTGCCCGGTCGAAGAGCCCGGGAAAGAGCGGGCATTCCAGCGTACCGATGTTGTAGCGCCGGCGCGCGTCCGGGCTGACGACACCGGCCTCGCACGCAGCCCGCAACGCCTCGACATAATGCGCCTCGTGAAACCTCAGCACGTCGGCGACAGGCGCGATCGGCGCATGCGCTACCGTATCCGCATGGTCGAGCCATCCGAAGCACCGGCAGAGATCGACCACCGCACTCTGCCGCCCCGTCGACAGAGGGTGATTGGACCCGAACGCCTTCGCGCTGAAGATGTCGCTCGTCACAAAAACAGCAGGCGGCCGTCCCTCGACGCCGCCTGCCAGGATTTCATCGGAATTCGTTGACTGCCCGCTTACGCGCACCCGGCGAACCCGTCGGCAGCCATCTTCGCCTCGTATTTCGCAGCCACCGCAGCTCCCGGCGTCAGCGACGGCTTTACGCTGGCCCAGTCCGTCGGCTCGAGAATGATGAACCAGCCCTTGTCATAGGGATCCTGGTTGGCAACCGCAGGGTTGGCGACGAGATCGTCGTTGATCGCCTTGACCGTACCGCCAGCGCAGCTCTTGGCCGGGCCGACCCACTTGCCGCTCTCGACCGTCGCGCAGCTCTTGCCCGCGTCGACGCCACGCCCGACCTTCTTCGGCGTGAACGCCACGAGCTGCCCCGCCATCGCGGTGGCGACCGTCGTCATCCCGAGCTTGACCGTCCCGTCACCCTGCTCCTGGAACCAGATGTGATTGTCTACGTCGTAGAGCAGGTGATCCGGCAGATTGCATCCTTTGACGACAGGCATGTTCAAGCTCCAGGCAAGCGATATCCAGAATGACTATTTTCTACTTCCCGTCGCCGCGCAACGGTTTTGACGAGCAACAAAACTCCCCGAGCCCCGCGACCTGCATCTTCCCCGATACGAACAGGCAAAGATGTCGCACCACGAGCCCCATGACGCGGACCCGCTGCGGCGTCTCGGCATGGCCGGGCTCGAGCGTTATCAGATTATAATGATAGGCCAGTTCCCGGCACGTCTCGCGGCAGGCGTTGAAACTCGGCTCACCCTTCGCTCCCTGCCGGTGCAGCGCCAGAAGCCGGAAACCTTCTTTCTGGTCCCGCGTCGGCACGTCACCGCGCCCTTCGACCCAGATTTCGAGCACCCGCTCCCCAAGGCCGAGAAACGCGCCCGCAGCCGCAGCGGGATCGCAACCCGTATCGCCAGCGACCCGGTCGATCTCCGCTTCGATCGCATCGAACGCCGCCCGGACGGTCGTCTGAGCCTCGCCACTCTCGATCACGGCGCCATCCGCAGTCATGGTCACACGATCCGCTTGTCGACGAGAAAATCGATGCTGTCGGAAATGTTCGTATGGATGCCGAGCTTGCGCGGCTTGATTCCGAGCGCCAGCCCCAGGAGCTGCGTGAAATAGAGGATCTTCACTTTCGTCTTGCGTCCGAACTTCTTCTCGGCCCGCACCTGATGCATTTCGAGACCCGAATGACACGTCGGGCACTCCGTCGCGATCACTTCGGCCCCCGACGCTTCCGCCGCCTCGAGAATGTTGAGCACGAGCTTCGTGGACGTATCGCTGTCCGAAAGCGTATGCGCTCCGCCGCAGCAGGCGGTCTTCAGCGCGAAATCGACGCTCTTCGCCCCGGCCGCGTCGAGAAGGTCGTCCATGAAGTGCGGCTTCGACGTGCTTTCCGTGCCCGGTCCCTTGTCCTTCTCGGGGAAGATGTGCCGCGGCCGCACGTACATGCAGCCATAGTAGTTGGCGACCTTGAGACCGTCGAGCTTGCCCTTCGTCCGCGCCCGGATTCCGTCTTCGCCAACAGTATGCTTCAGCCAGTCGAGCGCGTGGATCGTCTCGGCCTGTCCGGCCTTGTAGGTCGGGTGTCCCGCCTTCTTCGACAGCATGTCGACGACCTCGACGCTCTTGTCGTCGTGGCTGAGATCGTATTCGGCCTTCTTCAGGTTGTGATAGCAGCCGTTGCAGGGCGCCATCACCACGTCCGCCTTGTCGAGATTGACCGCGTTCGAGAGCACGCGCGACGAAAGATACGTCTGCACCTTCGGGTCGATGTTCTTGACCTCCATCGCCCCGCAGCAATTCCAGTCGGTGACTTCCTTGAGCCCGAGCCCGAGCTCCTTCGCAATCGCCCGCGTCGACACGTCGTAGCCATTGCCGCTGCCTTCGAGTGCGCAACCGCCGTAATAGGCGACGCTGCGATACTTCTCGGCTCTGTTGGTCACGTCGACCATGTCTCTCTCCGGATCTGATCCGCTGAAGTCGGAGCGGCCTGACGCCGCCATTCGAATTTACTCGGCAGCCTCGGCGTGCGGCCGTTCTGCGGCCTTCCGCGCACCACCCGCCTTGACCGCCGCATGCCGCCGCGCATCCTCTTCGCGGATGTAGTCCTCGATCGCCAGACGCGCCTTGCTCCAGTTCTTCGTCTTCGGCTTGAACACCTGCGCCCACATCATCTTGAGGCCCCACTTCACCGGCAGCCGCATTGCAATGTTGCGCCCGATCGTCACCAGCCAGTCCTGCAGCAGCGGCTGCTTGGTCTTGTGGAAGAAATTGTGCATCACTTCGGTGTCTTCGATCTTGCCGCGCTCGAAGATCTGCCGGCTGAACTCCTCGTCGAAGATGTGCGACGGTGACTTCTCCGTATAGCCCTTCATCTCGAGCCAGGTTGCCGTCGCCTTCATCACACCTTCCGGCACCACGTCGCGCGGACAGACGTGCGTGCACTTGTGGCACGACACGCACTTCCAGATGATGTCGGCGTCGCGGACGAGCTCGCTCTCGTAGCCCATGCGGATCAGGTAGATCCAGTAGCGCGGATTGAACCGCGGCTCGATCGCATTCACCGTGCACGCGTTCGTGCACGATCCGCACTGCCAGCAACGATGAATGTGCTCGCCCCCCGGCAACGCCGCGATCTCCTCTTGCATGGTCTCGTTGTAGTCGGTGACGTTCCGCGCCGTGATGAAAGTCGACCAGTGGCCGGACACGTCCACGCCGTCCACCACGAGCTTGTCGTGCGTCGTGATGTTTTCCGGCCGGATCAGGGACTTTTCGTGAATGGGCATCAGGAAAGTCTCCTAATTTCTTCCATCTCAAAGGCTTCACCGGCAACCGGCGCCCACCGCTTGCCGCCGGGTCTATCAAGCCCGAGAAGCCGCCGCGTCTGTTCGAGCGGATCTTCGTCGGTCGAGAAATCCGCCTTGATGTAGGCCCCGCCCTGCGCGTTGATGTACGTGCCGTAGATGTGGGCGAGCACGATATCGACGTACCAGATCATGTCGCGGAACACGCCGTTGTCCGAAAGGAACTGCGACAGCTCCTCGCGCAGCACGAGGAACGTCTCGTGCGTGTCCGCAACCGGAATGACGACGTCGTTGATCTCGTCACCCTTGACCGGATCGTGCCAGATCTCGCGCAGCGCACCCGTATTCGTGCGGGCATCCCAGATCCATCGCGTCATCAGCGGGTAATGCTCGGGATAGACCGCATGCAGCACCTCCGCCGCCAGATCGCGGATCGACCGGTTGTCGCTTCTTTCGTTGCGGCTGTCGCGACCTTCCCGTTCCGGCCGCGCGAGACGCGCATGAAACCGCCGGATCTTCTCGTCGCCGCTGCCCGGCACATGCGCATCCTGTACGAGTTCGGCCAGCGCCGAACGCACCGTCGGCCAGCCGTGCGCGGCAACCACGCCGCCGATGCGCCGCCTGACCGTCGCCATCAGCGTCACCGCTTCGTCGAACCCGCTCCGCTCCAGCGACTGGATTCCGCTGACGCCGAACCGCTCCGCCAGAAACTCCGACCGGAGTTTCACCGCTTCGACGAGTTTCTCGATCCCGCCGAGCGGCTCCGCCGAACGCAATACCTGCGCCAGCGCGATCCGGAGCTTCTCACCCGACAGGTGCAGCTCGGGCCGCTCTGTGGCATCGCTCGGTTTGACGATGGGTCCGGCCATGGCCCGGCTCTCCAGATCTTATTCGGCCGCTACCGCCGTCGACGCACGCATGCTCGCGATCGCGCTCATTACGGCCGCATTGGCCTGCGCGATGCTGTCATCGATCGTCTCGGGACCGATCGCGGCACCCGCCACGAAAACGCCGGGCCGCGATGTCGCGCCCATGACGCCGTAGCTGTCCTGGCGCGCAATGTAGCCGAATTTGTGCAGGTCGACGCCGAACACCGCCCCGATCGTCATGTTGTCGACGTTCGGATCCATGCCGATCGCATGCACGACCATGTCGAACGGAATGGTGATCGGGCGCTTGACGAGCGTATCCTCGCCCTTCACCAGCAGCTGCTTGCCGTCGCTCGTGACTTCGGCGATGCGCGCCTTGATGTATTTGACTTTGAACTCTTCCTGGCTCCGCCAGTAGTACTCGTGCTCGTAGTGCCCGAACGTCCGGATATCCATGTAGTAGATATAGACGTGGCAGTCCGGCAGTTCCTCGCGGATCTCCATGGCCATGTTCGCTGACACGGTGCAGCAGATCTTGGAGCACCACTCCCGCCCGATCTGCCGATCACGCGAGCCGACACAGAGCAGGATCGCGACCCGCTTCGGCTTGCGCCCGTCCGACGGACAGCGAACACCCTTCCCCGACGAGATCATCTGCTCGACCTGCGTCGTCGTCACCACGTCAGGGAAAAGTCCGAACCCCCACTCCGGCTTGTTGACGCTGTCGAAATGAGTGAACCCAGTCGTCAGCACCGCCGCGCCCACGTCGTAGGCGTCCCCGTTGGAAAGCGTCGCGCGGAACGACCCCGGCGCGCCGTCGAACGACTTGACGGTCGCGCCCTTGACCACGGCGATCGAAGGATTTTTCTCGACCCGGCTGACCATGCCGCCGATCGCATCCTTCGCCCACTCGTGCGACGGCACGAGCTTCGCGTAACCAGACAGGATCGGCGCGCCGCCGAGCCGGCCTTCCTTTTCGACGAGCACCACGCCATAGCCCGCACTGGCAGCCGAGTGTGCCGCAGCAAGACCGGCAGGGCCGGCGCCGACGATCAGGATTGGTTTTGTCATGCTTGAGCGCCTTGCAGACGATTTCTGATGAGAAAGAAGAACAACAGAGACGGGATCACGCCGACGGCGGCGGCGGGATGACCTCGCGCTTGATCGGTTTGAAGCCCGGCCCCGATGTCAGCCTGAGACGCGGATCATAGAGCTGCTCCGCCGCCGAGCCGGACTGGAGCCCTTTCACGTAGGCTTCGAACTCGACCTTTTTCGCCTGCCAGTCGATCCCGAGCTTCTCGAGCAGCGTCTCGATCGGCGAGGCGTGCCAGTGGGTTTGCACGATCTTGTAGGGATCGGCCCCGCAGACGAGTGCAGCGAACTGCACGTCTGCCATGACAGGCAACTCGACCGCCTTGCCCTCGCCGCCCGCCTTCGAGATCCATTGGTTCTTGTCGAGCGTCGTGATGCATCCCGTGTCGTGACCGATCATCACGTCGGACTTGGCTTCCTCGACCGCGACGCGGATCTTCCGATCGATTGCGAACGACCGAGTGAACTCCCGCTCCGAGATGATGTGCCGGAAACCGAAGCCACAGCAATCGTACCAGGTCTTGTAGTCGATCACGTTGGCGCCGAGCGCCTGGATCACACCTGTCGACACAGCGACGCGATTGCCTTCGAGCACGCTGTCGTCGTAGATCGCGTCCTCCGGCACCATCTTGTAGACATGACATGCGGGATGGATCGTCGCACGCACGCCGCTCGCGTCGATCGTCTGCATGTTCCGGATGCGATGCCGCATCACGTGCACCCACTCGGAATAGTGCACCACTTCTTCCGGAATGAGCAGCTTTCCATCGACGAGACGGCCGAGCTTGCCGAGGATCTTCGTCACGCTCTCGCGCAGCTTCGCCGAGTGCAGCAGATAGCCGCGCACTTCCTTGTAGTTGCCGAAACTCGTGCCGCAGTGAACGAGCGGATAGTAGTAACCTTCCGGCAGACCCTGCGCCTTGGCAGCGACGTAGGCCTGGTGGAAATTCCTGAGGAAGACGGCCGCGAGGCTTTCGATGTTGCCGATGCCCGACCCGTGATAGTTCCAGGCGGTGCAGCTCGTCTGGTCGGTCTCGTCGAGATAGCGGATGTCCATCTTGTTCATCAGCCAGAGCAGCGAAACCGGATAGCCCGGAATATTGCCGCACTGCCCGCAGCTCTTGTGATGCCAGAGCTGGTTGGTCGGGATGCGCTTGGTCCAGCCGTAGAGCGTCTTGACCTCGACCGGCTCGTGCTCGTCGCGAATACGATGAACCTTGATCTGGCCCTCTTTCTCGAGCTGCCACATCACGTCGCGGACGTCTTCGACGCGATCCTTGTTGGTCAGCATCGAGCGCTTGTCGATTCTCTGCTCGACCCATTGCGTCGCGACCTGCGCATCGCTGGCCGACAGGTTGGCTGGCGTCCATTCGCTGCCATGCCCGGTGAATCGCTCGCCGTTACCCGGCGTCTTCGGATCAGTCATCGTTGTCCTCCTGCTCTTCGAGGAAGTCTTTCCAATCGGCTCGTTTTTCGTCCATGATATCGGTGATGACGTCGAACAGGTTCTCGTCGATGCCTTCGAGCTGATCGAGAACGCCGGTCATCTCCCATATCGTGTACAGCTCCACCGAGGTCTTGAGGTTGACCTCCCACGCCGTCTCGGTCGTGTTGAGCGTCGCCATCGGGATCGCCTTGCGCAGCACCTTGAGCGGCGCCTCGACCTTCGAGATGTTCGGACCCCAGTCGGCGAAATGCGACGGATTGATCATGTCCGGGGCCAGCTGATTGCCCGTCGAGACGAGCTTCAGCATGACACGGCTGAACGGCCTGAGCACGTCCTTGGCACTCTGCATCTGGTGCTTGATCGCGACTTCGCGCATCAGCATCACGAGACCGCCGGGCGAGTTCTTGAACGGGCATCGGGCCGCGCAGGTGTAGCACTGCGCACATGACCAGATCTTCTCTTGCATCGCATCGTAGATGCCCTCGAGATTTTCCGTCCACAAAAGCTGGACGATCTCGCGCGGGGAGAAGTCGTAGTAGTGCGCCGCCGGACACGTCGCCGTGCAGATACCGCAGTTGAGGCATCCATTGAGCTCGTGATCGTACCGCATGTCCTCCTGGATATCGCGGAAGATCTGTTCGAGCTTTGCGCGCGGTACCGCCGGTTTATCGGAGACCGGATCGCCTATGAAATCCTGAACCCGGGTTGCTGAGCCGTCAGCCATCGGTCGCTCCCTGAATACGTCGCGTCATGCAAGGCTGCCGGACGAGTGCCGGCGCCTGCGTCGTCAGTACGTGAGCACCCTGACGTCGTCTTCTTCCATGACCTGCTCGATGAGATGCGCGCCGCCGACCATGCCCGAGCATTCCGGGATCATGTCGTCCTTGGTCATGTCGAACAGGTCGAGATTGGGCGAGCAGCTGTAGAACTTGACGCCCGCCTCGTGTGCTTCCTTGATGAAATCGTAGACCGTCTTGGGGCTCCCCGCCTTGACGACGAGATTCTCCGCCACGCCCTTTTTCATGAGCCGGCCCGACGTCGCCGTGCAGATCACTTCGACTTCGTAGTCCATCGCGGCTGCGACCGACGCCTGGAAGAACGGCGCACCGAGTTCCTCCCCGTTGCGCGTGTCGGTGTTCGCCAAAACGATGATGAGCTTCTTTGCCACCGGCGCCTCCTCGAGCGTTCAGATCTATTGTGCGGAGCAACATAAACTCCGTCACTGTTTGGATTTTTCACGAGACTATGCGCCCATCCGTCTGAACGCAAGAAATATTCAAAGACTCGAATATTCACAATTCGTCGGACCGGACGACGGAATCATGCCACCGCCTGCCACCCCAGCGCCCGCACCAGCCCCGCCATGAGCGGCACCAGCGCGTCTTCCATGGCCTTGCTCACCCGACCGAACTCCGTGAGCACCTCGCCGACCCCCTCGGGCGCGTCTTCGAACTCCATGACGAGATCCTCGAACATAGCGCGGCGAACGCCGGGATGCCCCTCGAATCCGTAGGCCCGCGGCCCCAGTGCAAATGCGGCAGGCGCCCCCGACCGGTCACGCGCCAGGATCGTCGCATAGTCCGGCAGGACGGTCATATCGCGTCGGTAGACCGCGATCGGAAAACGGTCGGGCAGGAAACCAGCCAGCGCCGTCGGTTCGGTCGCCGTCGCTTCGTCGATGCGGGCCGTGAGAGGTGCCCCCGCCACCGAACCGTCACCCGCCGCCGCAATGATACTGGCACCGAGACCGAACCCGACGATGGGTACGTTCGTCATCAGGCACGCCCGCGCGAGCTTCACCTCCTCGGCGAATGTCGGCAGCTGCCGTTCCCCGGCCACCCCGCCCCACGGCCCCGCGCCGAGCAGGACGAGCCCGTCACCGAGCAGCTTGAGATCGGGCACCCGACCGCCCGTGGCGAACGGCCTGAAATAGCTGTAGCGGATACCGCGCCCCTCGAAGTGGTCTTCGATGTGGCCGAGCCATTCCGCCGAATTGTGCTGGATGACGGTGACGTGCTTCATGCCGCTGCGTCCGTCATGCGCCGGCATCTCGCGCGATCGCGTCCTCGATCACCTTGCGAAAATCCGCCGGGGCGATCGTCAGGAGATCAGGCTTGGTCCGCTGGAAGAAAGCATCCACCACCGCCCCCGCCTCGCTTTTGAGCGCACCACGCAGGCTCGCTTCGAGATCGAACACCATTCTCGGTGGCGTCACGAAAAAGTCGCCCGTCAGCAGCGCTTCGCGGATTCGTCGCGCCCCACCCCGGCCTTCGAGGCGCAGGAAGGCATTGACCGTACCACCCGCACCTGTCTGCGATGCACTGAGGACATCGTCACCACCACCGAGCGGCGTGTCGATCTCGTAGACGAATTCGTCCGTCCCGATCTCCGCATCGAACAGCCGTCGCCCTTCCGCGAACTCCATCTCCGAAATGGCCGCAGCCGTCGTCTTGATCCCGAGTTTGGCCTCGAGCCCGCCAATGATCGCCGCCTTCACCTTCGCCATGTCCGGCACGTGACCGAGCAGCTCCTTGAGCGTCACCACACGCTGTCCGGCGTCGTCGATGTCGCGCTTCTTGAGCTTCGCCTCGGGAACGTTGAGCGCCGCCAGCATGTCCTGCGGATTCATGTCGACGAGCGTCGTGCCCTGATAGATCAGCGTGTCGCCGTCGAAAAAGCCGCCCGTCCCGCAGAGCTTGCGTCCTGCCACCTCGATATCGTTGCGCGGCCGGTACTTCGCCTCGATGCCGAACCCCTCGCTGAGCCCGTGCGCCACCGCTTCGCAGATCGCCCGCGTGTAGTCCGCAAGCCCCGGCAGCGGCAGTCGCTTGCGCGACAGCACGAGTTCCCATCCGAGCTGCTTTTCGTCCATGTAGAGCGAGCCGCCACCCGTCATGCGCCGAACGAGCCCGATGCCTTTCGCCTTGCAGTGCGCGACCTTGACTTCCCCCGAGAGCGACTGATGCCGCCCGACGAGCGCGGACGGATGAAACTGCAGGAAGCGCACCGTATCGGGCACGCGTCCCGCCTTGTGCAACTCCACGAGTGCGGCATCGAACGCGATCTGCTCCCGCCCGTCCCGCACGCCGCTGTCGATCAACCGGAAGGGTACTGCCGCCATGCCTCAGGCCTCGATCTCGAGTTCTTCGCCCTCGACGTAAACCTCGCCCGGCTTTTCCATCCCGAGCTGGCTCCGGATTTTGCGCACGTCCGCCGCCTGCGGCTGGAACGGATAACTCGCGATGTTCGACGGCGGGCTGTCGCCATAGGGCCGGTCACACGCGGAAATATCCTCGGCGACCTTGCCGGGGCACCCCGACGTCCGGAACGCGATCGCACTGTCGATGACGGTATCGAGTTCAGACTTCGGAATCCCGAAGTCCTTGACGCGGCCCTCCTCGTCGAACGCCATCTGCTCGACGCGAACGCCGCGATAATCAATCAGGTACCGCGCGAGCTGCACCCGCCGCCACTGATCCCTCGGCGTCGCCGGCAGATGGTCCATCAGCGAACCCTTCTCCGGGAAGAAGCAGAACATGTGGCTGTGCCCGCCCATGTCGACGAGGCGCTGAACGAGCGAGAGCGTTTCGTGTTCGGTCTCCCCCATGCCAACGATGAGATGCGCGCCGAATTTTTCCTTCCCGAAGATGTCGCGCGCGTCTTCGAGGATTTCCCAGTATTTCGCCCACGAATGCGGCGACTGCACGCCCTTGCCGCGTGTCCTGTCGAACAGCTCCGGCGTCACCGCGTCGAGCGCCACCGTGAAGATGTCGGCACCGAGATCCTTGAGGCGTTTCACGTCGCCACGCGTCATCGTCGTCGGATTGGACAGGATGGAAACCGGCACCTGCGACGGATCGATCCTGTCGGTCCACGCCTTGAGTACCGTCACCGTATCCTCGTCCGAGTTCGGATGCGTGATCATCGAAATGCACATGCGATGGAACGGCGTGTTCGCGCCGTCGCTCGCGACCTTCTCGACGATCTGCGCCACCGGCACGGCCGGCCAGTCGACGCGGATGAAGTTCCGGTCGGCATAGTCGCGATCGGCCTCCCGATGCCGCGCCAGCCCGCAGTAGGCGCAATTGGCCCGGCACCCCTCGGGATACGTCAGAAGGAGATTGAGGCAGCGAGTGCACCCGCAGCGATGCATCTTGCCCGGCATGACCCCGAGCGTGATCGCCGCAGCCGTCGACATCTGTACGTATTCCGGCGACCGCATATGCGGGGCGAGCCGGTTGTTGTTCGGCAGGTAAATGCCTTCCGGCGGTACGTTCGCCGTCTTCACGCGCGCCCCGTTCCGCGCTTCGGGCGGCGGCGCAAGCGGCGCTCTCGGCTGCATCACGTCGTAGGCGTTGAAATTGGCGCCATCCAGCCCCGACCGCGATGGCATGGCGACTTCACGCTTGAGACAGCTCATTCTGCCGCTTCCTTCTTGTTTTCGTTTCCGTCCCAGTATGCGTCGTAGGCGATCCACCCGCCCCGGAGATCGTCCGGCGTGGAGCGCCGCCCGATGCGGACGAGGCGCCGCCTGTGATTGAGCGCCCGATCGAGCGCCCCCTTGAAGAGGTCTGTCATGTCGTCACCGAAATCCGCGAGCGCCGACGCGCCCGCTTCGAGCGATTTCGCTGCCGCCTCGCCGGCCATGACGCCGGAAATCACGGCCGAATTGATGCCCGCCCCCGTCACCGGATTGGCGAGCCCTGCCGCGTCCCCCGCGAGCAGAACCGGCAGGCTTCCGATGGCACCGACCGGCCCGACGAGCCCGCCGACCGGAATGGCCCCGCCGGTGTACCCGAAAACGTCACGCCCCACGCGACCCTCGTCCGCGAGCCGCCGGTGCAGGCTGTCGAGCAGAGTCTTCAAATGATGCCGCTCGGAACGCGCCACGCCGACGCCGAGATTGGCACGATCGCCCTTGGGAAAAAGCCATCCGTACCCGCCAACGATCTCCGACGACAGGAAGATGTCGGTCGACCGCATCGGCGCGACCAGCCCGACTGTCATCTGACGGCTCTCGGCTACGTCCTGGGCCGGAAACCCCGCCCGCCGCGCCACCAGCGACCGCGGCCCATCTGCCCCGATCAGCAACCGCGGCCGCACGTCGCTTCCATCCGAGAGCCGCACAACGCCGTCGTCGCCGATGCCCGTCAGCACGACACCAAATCTGCACACCGCCCCGGATTTCTCCGCCCGCGCGACGAGCGCCGCATCGAACCTGGCCCGGTCGATCATCACACCGCGAAAATCCGCGCGCAGGTCCGCTTCCGCGGATTCAACGAACGTCGCCATGCTCTGAATGAGTTGATACGACAGCCCTGAAACGTCGCCAGCCTCCGTCGTCACCAGTGCAGGGACGAATTCCGCGCACTGCACCGGCGTCCCCGCTACGGCGCGGCGAT
>DAOMWV010000020.1:0-24703 GCA_035436725.1 Hyphomicrobiaceae bacterium | reverse complement strand
TGACCCCCAGATTCGTAGTCTGGTGCTCTATCCAGCTGAGCTACGGGCGCCTGCCATGTCAAACCTGCGACGGCCGACAGGCGATCGCACACGAGGCGACACCGGTGTCAGCCCTCGGCGTACCAGCGTGATGTCGGATGGCATCATCTGGCCCGCAGCGCCAACGTCCGAGCCGCAGACCCGCAGGACCGGTTGTGCCGGACGTGAGCGGGGCGTCGAACCGAAGGCGAGCCTCAGGTCGCATCCCCATAGCCGCTTGCCCCGGCGAAATCAAGGGAGTTGGGACCGGAACCTTCGAGCATCAGGTTCGCACCGCCAGACTTCGTGACTGAAGGTCCGGTTTTTGCCATGAGGCCGGCCAAACCGGGGCGGAATGGCGACTTCTAGCCTAACAGTGGATGAACGAAGCGCTCAGGGGACTTTCATTCTTTTCTGCCAGAATTGCAGCCAGTCGGTTCCGATCATGGCTTCGGGGGCGGTTATGGAAACTTTCCTGCACAGCGTCGCATTCGTCTTCATGGGCCTTGTCGTGCTGGCGGGCACCCTTGCCACCGTCTGGCTTGCCTGAAGCACACCTGGCCCGTCCGGGGCGACCGGTGCCCTAAACCGGCTCCCGGTCCGGCGGGCGAGCGGCGGGGCCATTTTTGTGGCGTCGCCTTGTTCCCCGTCGCGCACCGTCCTATGTCGGAGAGACGAGAGGGCGGTTCCGTGAAACTTTCCGACATCACAGATTCCACCGTGGATGCGCTGAAATCATTCGGCGCCTTCGCAACGGATACCGTGCAGCCGACCGTGCGTCTCGGTGTGACGGGGTTGTCGCGCGCGGGCAAGACCGTGTTCGTGACGGCCCTGGTGCGCAATCTGGTGGGGGACGGGCGGCTGCCGTTCTTTCCGGCGCACGCGGAAGGGCGGATCGAGCGGGTCGTCCTCGAGCCACAGCCGGACGACGACGTGCCGCGTTTTCGCTACGAGGATCATCTCGACGGGTTCGCGCGCGAGCGGCCGGTGTGGCCGGAAGGCACAAAACGGGTCTCGCAGATCCGTCTCGCCATCGACTACACCCCGCGGAGCGCGATGCGGCGCATGCTGGAGCCGGCGTTCGGACGTGCGCGGCTGAATGTCGATATCGTCGATTATCCCGGCGAGTGGCTGATCGATCTTGCGATGCTGGAGCAGGATTTTGCCGCCTGGAGCGCGAGGGCGCTTGCTGCCGGCGAGGCGCCGCACCGTCGCGACGCCGTCGCGTCGTTCCGGGATTTTGTCGGCAGCATCGACGCCGACGCAGCGCTCGACGAAGCGGTCGCGCAGAAGGGTGCGGCGCTCTACACGGACTATCTCAGGGCGAGCCGGGAGAAGGAGCCGGCGCTGTCGACGCTGGGGCCGGGGCGGTTCCTGATGCCCGGCGATCTCGAAGGGTCGCCACTGCTGACGTTCTTTCCGCTGCCGGCGGGGGCGGATGCCGGTTCGCCGAAAGGCTCGCTCAGGGCGGCGATGGAGCGGCGTTACGAAAGCTACAAGACGCTCGTCGCGCGGCCGTTCTGGCGCAATCATTTCTGCAGGATCGACCGGCAGATCGTGCTTTTCGATGCACTCGCGGCGCTCAATTCGGGGCCGGCTGCGCTCGGTGACATGTCGCAGGCGATGACGGAAGTGCTGAAGGCGTTCCGGCCGGGCGCGAGTACGCTCGTGTCGCGGATGTTCCAGAGGCGCATCGACAAGATCCTGTTCGTCGCCACCAAGGCCGATCACTTGCATCATACAAGCCATGACCGGTTGGAGGCGCTGGCGCGGACAATGGCGGACGCAGCGATAGTGCGGGCCGAGTTTGCCGGAGCGGAGGTCAGATCAATGGCTGTGGCGGCGATCCGGGCGACGCGGGAAGCCGAGGCGGAGATCGACGGGGGCAGTTTGCCATGCATCGTGGGGACTCCGCGCAAGGGCGAGAAGGTGGGTGATACCGTCTTCGACGGGGAGACGGAGACGGCGTTGTTTCCGGGCGACCTTCCCGCCGATCCGGCGCGTTTGATCCGGGGGGATGAGGGGGAGCTGCCGGCAGGCGCGCACGACGTGCGCGTTCTCACGTTCCTGCCGCCGCGCCTCACGCTCGAAACGCCGGGTGGCAAGCGTCCGGCGCCACCGCACATTCGTCTGGACCGGGCGATCGACTTCCTGATCGGGGACAAACTGGCATGACGGCACGGGACGAGGTCGCAGACGAGCCGAGACGGCGGCCGCGCGTTTTCCGCCCCGACGATCCGGCGCTGAAGGCGGCGCCGCCTCCGCCGGTCGAACCGGATATCGCCGCTGATGCGGATCAGTCGGAGACGCCGAACGGGACGGAGACGCCGGCTCCGGGTGCCGGCAAGTCGGGGGCACGCATCGAGGCCGGCATTCGTTGGGGCGGGCTGCTCTTCGCCGCCCTCGTCG
Organism: Hyphomicrobiaceae bacterium; assembly: GCA_035436725.1. Taxonomy (GTDB): domain Bacteria; phylum Pseudomonadota; class Alphaproteobacteria; order Rhizobiales; family Hyphomicrobiaceae; genus JABFRJ01. The sequence continues at coordinate 22,276 of DAOMWV010000020.1, read as the reverse complement.
CGGCGACAACACTGTCACTCGGACTCTGGTTCTGGCGGCTGGTTTCGGTCGGTCTCGAGCGCGACGACGTCATCGGCTGGATCATGCGCGGTATCGTCGGTGTGGCAGCGCTTGCGGCATTGGTGCTGCTCGGGCGGGAGGTATTCGGGCTCTTCCGGCTCGGGCGGCTCGCGGGGCTGAGGCGGGACGCGGAGACCGCCCTCGCGCGCCGCGATTTGGCGTCGGAGCGATCGGTGGTCGATCGGCTCGGCGTTCTCTACGGCGAGCGCAGAGACCTGGCGTGGGGACTCGATCGGCTCAAGCGACATCGTGCCGACGTGCACGACCCCGGTGCCCTGATCGCACTCGTCGAACGCGATGTGGTGCGCGAGATCGACGCGAGTGCGCGAAGGGTCATCACGTCGTCGGCGAAACGGACTGCGGCCGTCACGGCCATGAGTCCGATGACGTCGATCGCCTTCCTATATCTTGTCTACGAGGTTCTGCGCCTGCTCAGACGGCTGGCGACGCTGTATGGTGGCCGGCCGGGTTTCGGCGGGTCGCTGCGACTGGCCCGGACCGTGATCGGCAACCTGATCGCGGCAGGCGGGGTGGCGCTGACCGACGATCTCATCGGGCAGTTCATCGGCCAGGACATGCTGCGGAGGCTGTCGCGGCGGCTGGGCGAGGGGGTGTTCAATGGAGCACTCGTGGCGCGGATCGGCGTGGCGGCGCTGGATGTCGTGCGGCCGGTACCGTTCGTCGAGGTCAAGCCCGTGCGGGTCAGGGACATCGTCGGCGAAGTCATGAAATCGCTGCAGGGCGGCTTCGGCGGGCGAAGCGAGGGTGGGGCCAAGTCCTGATCCGCCGACGGTCAAGCGTGAGTGAAATGATTGCGCAAGGCGTTTACTGCAATCTTTGGCAATTCATGTTTTTTCTTGCAACTTATTGGCGTATGCAGCACACTGTCTAAGTCAAGTGCTTTGCGCATCAATACGTTGTAAAGACTATGTAAATCTGGAGGCGACGAATGCCGGGGCGTTCAGCGTCAATTGCAGGTGGATTGGCTTGTGCGTTCAATTTCAGGCGTCTCGGGGGCGATGCCTCCTTCCTGCGCAGGTTGCGTCTCCGGACAATTTCCGAACGGCCTCCGGCGGTGCTGGAAATCAAATCGGTCGAGCGGTCGATGGCCGGCGAAGCGCTCAACGAGCGCGAGCGTGACGTTCTGAATTGGGTGGCGACCGGAAAGTCCGACTGGCAGGTGGCGCAGATCCTCAGCGTCTCGCCGAAGACCGTCAATTATCACGTGGAAAACGCAAAACGGAAACTTGGAGCCATGACGCGCATTCAGGCGGTGGTCGAGGCCGTCCGGCTCGGGCTGATCGACGGGCGTGGCGGTGAATAGCCGGCGGTCGCGTGGGCAGTCAGGATCGTGCTAAGCAGGGGCGCGTCCCACGGCTTATTGCGATCCAGAGAGCGCGATGTTCACGAACTTCTTCTACGAGCTGAAAGCGGCACGCGTGCCGGTGACACTCAAGGAATACCTGACGCTGATGGAGGCCATGCAGGCCGACGTCGCGGACGGGAAGGTCGAGAATTTCTATTATCTCAGCCGTGCAGCCTTGGTGAAGGACGAGCGCCATCTCGATCGCTTCGACCAGGTGTTCGGGCATGTCTTCAAAGGCCTCGAGATGATGAGCGAGGCGGTGGAGAAGGCGCAGATTCCGGAGGAGTGGCTGCGCTCGATGGGTCTCAAGTATCTGAGCGAGGAAGAAAAGAAGAAGATCGAAGCGCTCGGCGGCTGGGACAAGATCATGGAGGAGCTGAAGAAGCGCCTCGAAGAGCAGAAGGGCCGGCACCAGGGCGGCAGCAAGTGGATCGGGACGGGCGGGACGTCGCCTTTTGGCGCTGACGGATACAATCCGGCGGGCGTGCGCATCGGTCAGCAGAAGAACCGCAACAACCGCGCCATCAAGGTCTGGGACAAGCGCGAGTTCAAGGATCTCGACGACGAGGTCGAACTCGGTACACGCAATATCAAGGTGGCGCTGAGGCGCCTGCGGAAGTACGTGCGGCAGGGTGTGCCGGAAGAACTCGATCTCGACGGCACCATCAAGGGGACGGCGCACAAGGGCTACCTCGACATTCACCTGCGACCGGAGCGGCGCAATGCGGTCAAGGTGCTGATGTTCTTCGACGTGGGCGGGTCTATGGACTGGCACATCAAGGAGATCGAGGAACTGTTCTCGGCGGCGCGGAGCGAGTTCAAGCACCTCGAGTTCTTCTACTTCCACAACTGTCTCTACGAGAGCGTGTGGAAGGACAACGCCCGGCGCTGGACCGAGAAGACGCCGACGTGGGACGTGCTGCACAAGTATCCGGCAGACTACAAGGTGGTGTTCGTCGGTGACGCGTCGATGAGCCCTTACGAGATCACGGTGCCCGGCGGTTCGGTCGAGCACATGAACGAGGAAGCCGGTGCGCAGTGGATGCGTCGCGTGACGCAGATCTACGAGCACGCCATCTGGCTCAACCCGGTGCCGGAGGCGCAGTGGGCGTGGACGCCGTCGATCAAGATGATGCAGCAGCTTATGGAAAACCGAATGTATCCGCTGACGCTCGACGGGCTCGAACGCGGGATGCGGGAGCTGATGCGGTAAGCGTGGCTCCAAGCCCCTGCGGCGTTCAGGCTCTTAGCCCCGTTCCGAAGACGAGCGCGCTGTCTGCGGCCAAGGCGTCAGCGTGTTTGGCGGCTCGCGATGACGAGCGCGATGCCGCCGAGTACCGCGACCGAGGCTATGACGAGGCGGGCGGAAATGAGTTCGTCGAGCATGACGGCGGCGGCGACGGCGGTGATGACGGGAACGCTCAGTTGCACCGAAGCACCTTGGGTGGCTGAAAGACCCGGGAGGGCTGCGTACCATATGGCGTAGCCGATGCCGGAAGCGACCGCGCCGGACAGGATTGCGTAGAGGACGCCGTGCGCGCTCAAGACCGGTGACGAGACGGCCGCAGCCAGCGCCAGTGTCAGCGCAGCCATCGGCAGGGCGCGCAGGAAGTTGCCAGCTGTGTCGGCGAGCGGATCTTTCGCGCCGCGGCCGAGCAGCGAATAGACGCCCCACGACATGCCGGCGAGGGCCATGAGCACGGCGCCGACGGGTGATGGCGCCGTGGCGCCGGGGGCAAGCAGCAGGACGAGGCCGCCCAAGGCGATGGCGAGGCCGGCGAGTTGTGTGGCCGAAAGCCGCTCACCACGAAAAATGCCGATCGCAATCATCGTCGCCTGCACCGCGCCGAAGAGGATCAGCGCGCCGGTCCCCGCCGACAGTGTCACGTAAGCGACGGCGAAGGCGATCGCGTAGCCGAACAGGGCGGCTGCGGCCGGCCAGGACCCGGCCGTGGATCGGCGACCGTCACGCCAGGTGACGATGAGCCAGAGGGACGCGACGCCGGACGCGATGCGGATGGCGGTGAAGGTCGCGGGATCAATAGAGGCGTCGGCGAGGGCGAGGCGGCAGAGCAGGGAGTTCGCGGCAAACGCGAACATCGCGAGGACGGTGAGGGCGATCGTGCGGGGGGCAGGGAGGGTCGACGGCATTAGTGGTTTATGCCGGAGCGTGCGGGTTGCGCCTAGCCGTGCACCGCAGGTCAGCTCAGTTCAGGATGACGTGCAACGACCGTGTGTCGTAATCGAGCACGGCCAGGAAATAGAACCGGATCTTGTCGGTGCGGGCGAAGTCCGAACAGGCGCGAGCGATATGGTTCGGCGCGCCGCTGCCGTTCGATCCCTGTCGACCGGCAGGCGCGATCTGCAACACGGCGTAGCAGAGGGTCTTGCGGTTGCGGGCGTGCGGCTCCTGCTCGCGGGACAGATTTCCCCAGCGAACGCGGACGTTTCCGGCAAAGGCCGGTCTGGGGGCAACCCGCCAGGTCAGCGCGCCCGCCTCGAACGTCACCGGTATCACGTCGCCGTTGTAGACGACGGGAAAGGGCATCCACACGCTCTCGTCGTCGACGATTGCGCGGTAGGCTTGGAACTCGCTTTCCGAGAAGCGGACGATCGCTTCTATGCGCTCGTTCTGGAATTTGTGGCGGCTGGCGTAGCGGCTCTCGAATTCGTCGAAGGCGATGGAGGGCGGGAGGTGGAGTTGCTGGCGGACGATCTCCTTGTGGGACGATGTCCGGATGGCGCCCGAGATCACGATGGCGACGACAACGGCTCCTATGATCGACGCGGTGACGATGCGTTGGAGCGCCGTCATGCCGTGGAGAATGACGACGAGATCACGAATGCTGGTGATGAACCGGGAAAAGGCGGTCAGCAGAACAAGCACGATGAAGACCGGGATCGCCAGCAGGTAGGCCGGGAACAGTCCGATCGTGTCGGTCATGCCGTGCTCGGCGACAGGTCAGGCACCGAGCAGGTTCACGCTGCGTCGGCGATGACGCGGTTGCGGCCGTCGCGCTTGGCGGAATAGAGCGCGGTATCGGCGCGCTTGTAGAGAGTATCCGGCGTGTCTTCGGGCGATATGGTCGCCGCCACTCCGACGGAGGCTGTCACGCGCAGTTCTGTTTCAGAGTTTATCTGGAAAGGTTCGGCGGCGATGCAAGCGCGGAGACGCTCGCCGACAGCCCAGGCGCGCATCAGGTCGGTGTCCGGCATGACGATGACGAATTCCTCGCCGCCGAGACGGCAGGCGAGGTCGATGCCGCGTGTGTTCCGGCGCAGGCGATTTGCGAATTCACGGAGTACGGCGTCGCCACCGTCATGGCCGTGGGTGTCGTTGACCTTCTTGAAGTGATCGATGTCGGCGATGAGTACGGCGAGCGGCCGGCCGTTCTCACGCGAACGGTCGAGAAGGGTCTTGAGGTGCGTTTCGAGGTAGCGGCGGTTATGCAGGCCAGTGAGGCCGTCGGTGATGGCCATGCCGACGGACTGGTCGATGCGGTCGCGCAGCACGTCGGTGTAGCGTTTGCGCGTGATCTGGGTGCGGACGCGGGCGAGGAGTTCCATGTTGTCGATCGGGCGCGTCAGGTAGTCGTTGACGCCCATGTCGAGGCCACGCAGGAGGCGTGCCTCGTCGCCGATGTCGACCAGGATGATGAGCGGCAGACTGCGGGTACGGTCGAGGGAGCGGAGCTGGGAGCAGAGGCGGAGGCCGTCGGTGCCGGAGAGGCCGAGGCTCACGATGACGAGATCGTAATGGTGGTCGCCGGTGCGCAGCAGGGCTGCGGCGGGATCGGTTTCGATGTCGATCCGGTGATGCTTGCCGAGTGTTTCGACCATGCGTGCGGCGGAACGGGCATGATCTTCGACGAGAAGAATGCGGCCGTTGTTGCCGGCTTCGGACCAGTTGGCGATGCCGGCCGCACTCATGCCCATCTGCTGGGTGGTGGCGGCGCGCATCAGCATTTCGTCGTTGAGGGTCTTGAGGCGGGCGACGTTCTTGACGCGGGTGACGAGGGCGACGTCGTCGACTGGCTTGGTCAGGAAGTCGTCGGCGCCGGCTTCCAGTCCCTGGATGCGGTCGGAGGTCTGGTCGAGGGCGGTGACCATGATGACGGGGACGTGCTGCAGCTTGACGTTCTTCTTGATCGTGCGGCAGACCTCGAAGCCGTCCATGCCGGGCATCATGACATCGAGCAGGACGACGTCGACGCGCTCGCGGGCGAGGATGTCGAGTGCCTCGCGGCCGTTGTAGGCGGTCAATACCTCGAAGTACTCCGCGGTAAGGCGTGCTTCGAGGAGTTTCACATTGGCGATGATGTCGTCGACGACGAGTACGCGGGCTGTCATTTCGGTCCTGGGCGGCGGTGCCGTATTCGAATTACGAGAGAGAGCAGTGGCGTCGGATCAGGCGGCTCGTGCGAAGCGCTGGATCGTCTCTATGAACGACACGATCGAGATCGGCTTGGAGATGTAGGCCTCGCAGCCGCCGTCGCGAATGCGCTGCTCGTCGCCCTTCATGGCGAAGGCGGTCACTGCGACGACGGGGATTGCGGCGAGTTCGTCGTCGTCCTTGAGCCACTTGGTCACTTCGAGGCCGGAGACCTCGGGTAGCTGGATGTCCATGAGGATCAGATCGGGCATGTGCGCGCGGGCGAGCGTGAGGGCATCCATGCCCTGCCTGGTCTCGATTGTGCGGTAGCCGTGCGCGACCAGGAGGTCGCGGAACAGCTTCATATTGAGTTCGTTGTCCTCGACGATGAGGACGAGGGGTGCGCCAGATACCGCCTTCGATGGGCGGTGCGACGGCAGCTGCGTGACCGTTCGATCCGTACTCATGACCCGCGCAAACGCTCCTCGACGCACGGCGCCCGGCCCGGAGAAACCGGCCCTGCGACCTGAAAACACGGAAGACACTTTGCACCGGGACCGGTAAGTATTCGCTTAATTGACGCCTTGTTAACGGAGCGACGGACGATGCGGCTCAAGGCTCCAAAAGGACCATCGATGACGGCGGAGGCCGCCGAAGCGCTGGCGGCGGGGGCGCTGGCCTACATTGCTGCGGACGGTGCCAGGCTCGGGTCCTTCCTGCGAGAGACCGGCCTCGACCCGGGGACGCTCGCACGTTCGGCGGGAGACCGGGGGACACTCGGGGCGGTTCTGGATCTCGTGGTGCACGACGAAAGCCTGCTGCTTGCCTTTGCGGCGGAGGCGCAGGTGCGGCCGGAAGCGGTGTTGCAGGCGCATCGCCTGCTGCAGGGGCCGGAGCCGGAGTGGTCGACATGACGGCGCCGACTGAGACGGGCGCGGCGCGGAAGCGGATCGGCATCGATCTCGGCGGCACGAAGATCGCCGGGGTCGTGCTCGGGGCGGACGGGGGGATCGAGGTCGAGCGACGCGTGCCCGCGCCGCGGGGCGACTATCATGCGACGGTCGCCGCACTCGCCGACATGGTTGCGGCGCTGGAGCGGGTATCCGGGCAGACAGCGACGGTCGGGATCGGCATGCCCGGGTCGATCGCACCACGGACCGGGCGGGTGCAGAACGCCAATTCCGTCTGGCTCAACGACAAGCCGCTGAAAGCGGACCTCGAAGCGCGGATCGGCCGGTGGTGTCGTCAGCGTCAGCTTGCCTTCGGAGGCGACCGACGGCGCGGCGGCAGGGGCGCGGATCGTTTTCGGGGTCATTGTCGGCACCGGGTGCGGTGGGGGTATCGTCGTGGATGGGCGGCTGGTCGACGGGCCTCGATCGATCGGTGGGGAGTGGGGCCATACGCCGCTGCCGTGGATGCGGGCGGAAGAATTGGGTGCGACGACGTGCTGGTGCGGGCGATCGGGATGCCTCGAGACGTGGGTTTCCGGAACGGGGCTCGAGGCGGACTACGCGCGGAGCACGGGGCGGACGGCGCGGGGGCAGGAGATCGTCGAAGCTGTCACCGGGGGCGAGGTGGGTGCAGTCGGTGCGCTCGACCGCCACGCTGACAGGCTCGCGCGCGGGCTCGCTGCGATTGCAAACATTCTCGATCCCGATGTCATCGTGCTCGGTGGGGGGCTTTCCAACCTCGCCTCGCTCTATCGCGAGCTGCCGAAGCGGATGGCACCCTACGTTTTCGCCGAGGATACTCGGGTCGATATCCGGCCTCCGCGCTGGGGAGATGCTTCGGGTGTGCGGGGAGCGGCCTGGCTCTGGGATTGATGCCGAACCGCGCGGGTAGACGGTGCGGAAATCGTGGCAATTCTGCGGATACGGACAATCGCCTGACACAAAGTCGGCGTTCATTGCTAGAGTGATGAGGGTGGTGCGTGTTTCTGACGTGCCGTCGCCGTCAAAAAGTGTGGGAGTGAGACGATGTCTATCAGGGTGCTATTGGCCGCGTTCGCGGTCGCAGTTTTCGGCCTCTCGCCGGCTGTGGCGCAGCGCGGGGGCGGGTCGAACTGGGAACTGCTCGGGGAAACGAACGTCGGCTATGGCGCGGATCGAGACGTGATCTCCGTCGGTCGGCCCGAGGATCATTTCCGGAGCCGGTCCTATGACCGGCTTCGCATCGTCGCGGATCGTGGCGAGTTCAACATGCGGTCGGTGCAGCTGCGCTACATCAACGGTTTCGAGGAAGAGGTCGCCATCAACCGCAATCTAACGGCCGGTCAGGAAGTCGTCGTCGATCTTCCGGCGACACGCAGCTTCCTGAGCCAGATCGAGCTGCGCTATGCGGCGCGACCGGGCTTCTCGTTCGACGGGCGCGGTGTCACCTGGAACAGGCCGCGGGTGAAGGTGTTCGCCTCAAATCGAGGGTTCGGCTTGCCGTCGCCGGATCGGCCGCGTGATCCGCCGGGAGCAGGCTGGGACGAGATCGGAAGAACGCAGTTCTCTGCGGGCGACGACGAAGTGACGGTGCGCGTCGGGCGTCGCGAAGGCCGGTTTTCGGCGATCCGCGTGCGCAGCGAAGGCCGTCCGGTCGTGTTACGCAACATGGTCGTGCGCTTCGGCAACGGTGAGTCGCAGATCGTGCGGCTCAACGAGCGGATGGAGCCGGGCGAGCTGACACGGCCGATCGACGTCGACGGCAACGCCCGCTTCATCGAGCGGATCACGTTCCGCACCGAACCACGGCGGGGTGGTGGCCGGACGGATCTGATCGTCTACGGGCTCGACCGGCCGGGTGGCCCGGGTGCGGGGCGGCCGACCGACGACCGGCGCAGGAACTGGACACTCCTCGGACAGCAGAAGGTCAACTTCCAAACCGAGCGTGACGTGATCCGTGTTGGGCAGAGCGAGGATTGGCACCGCGCGCGCAGCTTCGACAAGCTGCACTTCGTGTCGGTGGAGGGCGACATCCAGATGGATGAAATCCGTATCGTCTATATCAACGGATATGCCGAGGCGATCCGCGTCGGGCGTGAAATCCGCGAGGGGCAGGATATCGTCGTCGATCTGCCTGGGCGGCGCAGCTTCATCTCGCAGATCGAGATGCAGTACAAGTCGCGGCTCCGGATCGGCGGGCGTGGAATGGTGCAGGTCTATGGCGAAGGCATGCCGGGTCGCTGATCGGGTAACGAGCTGAATTGCAACGGGCGTGGCGCAAGTCACGCCCGTTTCTCGTTGTCGAGATCGTGTCTCAGGCGAGCCGTGTCCGGTGCGGTTTGAGGACGCGCTTGGTGGATGGCGGAAACTTCTCAAGTTTCGAGGCGGGGCGGGTCGGCCGCTTGACGAGATCGCCGCCGCAGTTCGGGCAGCGGCCGCCGAACTCCTCTTCCGAGCACTTGGTGCAGAACGTGCACTCGAACGTGCAGATGAGCGCGTCGGGTGCGCCGTTCGGCAGGTCCTTATCGCAGCATTCGCAGTTCGGTCGCAGTTCGAGCATGGGGAACTCCGCTGGTGCGTGTCGAGGCCGGCACAGATGATGTGCGTGTTCGACCGTAGGCTATTGGTTCGGGATCAGCTTCGTCTCATTTCGCGGCTGGCCGCAACGCGATTTTGGCTTTCCGCATCGCTTTCTCGAGATCGGCACGCTCCTCGCACCCTTTCGGGCACAGCACGACGAGACGTGCCAGATTGGCCTGTGCCCTTTCAGGCCGCTTCGTCTGAATGAAAAGCTCGCCCTGGTATTCGAGTGCGCCCTTGTGATCGGGATCGAGGGCGAGGGCCTTTTCGTAATAGGTTTCCGCCGTCGCGAGATCGCCGGTCTTGCGCAAGGAAAACGCATAGAGATTGAAGACGTCGGCCTGCTCGTATTTTTCGGCGAGCACCTTCAGATCATTGCGGGCGGCGGCGAAGCTCCTGGCCTTTATCAGCGCCTTGATGGCGGTCAGGTCGGGGGCATCGGCGGGTTGTGAGACCGGACCGGCAGCGTGAACGGAGGCACCGAAGCCGAGCATGCAGGCGAGGACAAGGACGCGCAGTCCTGCCGACAAGACCTTCCATAAGACGTAGTTCGCGTAGGTGTCGCGCTTGCAGTATTCGAGAAGCGCCTTCTCGATGCGCGTCTTGCGGTCCGGTGCGGTGGCGGGGGCGATTGCCTCGATGTAGGCGTTCACGGCCATCGTTCCGTCCTTCACGTCTTCGAGGCTGTCGTAGTCGAGCTCGGGGGCAACGGTTGGCAATACCGACTTGATGCTCCAGCTGCCGCGTTGGTCGGGATGATAGTAGTGGCGGCGCGTTACCGGCAAGAGATCGACGATACGGTCGTTTATGGCGAGGAGAGCGCCGGACAGATCGGGGAAGGCGTCGGCCAGCTCGCGGATGCGCGTCTTCTCGAACGACTGGTTGTAGACGAAGATCGGGCCAGGCTCGGTGCAGGCCTCGACGAGGTTCTCGGCGAAGGCGCGGGCGGGGTTGTCGCCGGTGAGGTCGAGGAACTCGGCGTGATAGAGGCGGCCGTCGGCTGCGATCAGATGCATCGAGAACTGGAACGGGATCTGCTGGTAAGGTCGCGTGCCCTTCCATACGGGAATGGCGAACTGGACGGCTTCGAAATCCAGGAAAAGTGCGGGCGTGCCGTGTTTTGCAATCTCGGCAGCGGCTGCGGCGTGATCGAAATACGGCTCGCCTGACAGCGTCACCTGTTTCACGCGGCGCTGGGTGGCGTCGAGATACTCGTCGGGGATGTCGCGCATGTCGCGGACGGATTTGGTTTCGATGAGTTCGGCTGCAGCCTTCGACTTCCGGCCGGGAAGCCAGGAGACGGGGTGGTCGGGCTGTTTTTCCTTCGCGGCGCAGTAGTGCAGGAAGCCGCATTCGAACGGATCGGTGCACTGCGGACCGGTTGCGATTGGTGGCTCGGATGGCAGGTCGGCGGTGGCTGCGGCGCCGGCGATCCAGGCCTTGACCTCGTCGCCGCGTGCGAATGCCTCTTCGGTAACGTCGCCTTCCCTGACGAGCCCGCGATAGTCGCCATCTCCGGGGTAGACCCATGAACTGTCGATGTGGGCTATGGCGACGGAGGCGAGCGGCACGCCGGCTGAACGGAAGACGTGTGACTGGATGGCAGCGTCGTCGCGGTGGTAGTCCTTGACCGAGGTGGCGCTCTTGACCTCGATCATGCGCCAAAGGCGCTTGCCGTTGGTGGTCACCGGCAGCATGACGTCGGCGAAAGCCAGTCCACCGGACGCGGTGACGCCGGCTTCGAAGACAGGAGTGGTGCCTTCGAGGACTTTCGTGCTCCGGGCGAGGGCAGGGCCAAAGCCTTCCTTTTCGATGTCGATAAGGGCGCCCGTGCCGTCGGGATCATAGAGGCGGCGGACGATGTCGTTGAGCTTGTGGCCGACGGCGAAGCGAGCCTCGGCGTCGGGCGAGACGACGGCCTCGTCGGGTTTGTGGATTTCGAGCCAGAGGCGCTTTTCGCACTGTCGCCAGGCGATCAGCTTCGACTTCGAGAAATTTCGCGGCATCGTCCATCCTCCACGGCCCAATGGCCGCAAGACCCTGATTCCCCGCCGGCCAATCTAGTACGGGGCGGACGGAGGCGCGCGCGGCGTTCAGGACACTGTGGGAAACCGGCCTTCGACGGGGTATTTCGGATCGGTGTAGCCGGGGGTCGAGGCATGGCCGGCGGCAACGAGGGAGGCGGCGAGCTTTTCGTCCTCGGCGGTCCAGGTGTAGCGCAGCGCACCGAAATAGTCGGTCCATTGCTCGAACGTGCGGGGGCCGGCGATGGCTGCGGAGATGGCCTTGTTGTTCAGCACCCAGGCGACGGCCCAATGGACGAGCGAGGCGCCGCGGGCTTCGGCATGAGCCTTGAGTTTTTCGGCGATCTCCAGACTCTCGGGGCGCCACTCGGTCTCCATCATGCGCTTGTCGGCGCGCGCGGCTCGCGATCCGGCCTCGGGGCTGACATTGAGCCGGTACTTGCCGGAAAGGATTCCACGCGCAATCGGGGAATAGGGGACGACGCCGATGCCGTAGTGGCGCGCGGCAGGTATTACTTCGACTTCCGGCATCCGGTTCATGAGGTTGTAATACGGCTGGATCGCAGCGGGGCGCGGGACGCCATGGCGATCGCAAAGATTGCAGATGTGGGCGATGTGCCAGCCGCGCACGTTCGAAAGGCCCCACTCGCGGACCTTGCCCTGGCGGATCAATGCGCCGAAGGTCGCGACGACATGCTCCCACGAGGTCGGCGCGTCGTAGAGATGGACGTAGAAGAGGTCGATGTAGTCGGTCCCAAGGCGCTTCAGGCTCGCGTCGACCGAGTTCATGACGTGGCTGCGGGAGAGGCCATGATTGTTGACGCCGTCGCCTGCGGGATTGCCGACCTTGGTGGCGAGGAACCAGCGGTGGCGGTTCTGGCCGATCAGGCGGCCGACGATCTCCTCGGAGCGGCCTTTCGCGTATTGGTTGGCGGTGTCGATGAAATTGACGCCGTTGTCGAAGGCGTGACCGACGATGCGCGATGCCGTCGCCTCGTCACACGTGTCGCCGAACATCATGGTGCCCAGGCAGAGCTCGGAAATGCGCGTGCCGGAGGCGCCGAGGGTGCGGTAGCGCATGGCGGGGCGGGGATCGGACATTCACTTCTCCGAATATTCAGGACGTTTTCGGGAGCATAGGCGATGGCGGGGGGCTCGTGCCAACCCCTGGGCGCGGCTCGGACGTGCGGCAAAGCCGGTTGTTCCCGTTGTGCCGTCGTTTGCAAAATGAAAACGCAAACTCCTTGAAACCGGCCGCGCGTAGTCAGTGGCAGTCGTTGGGCCTGTTACTGGGACAGAAACAAGAAAATCAATCAGGCGGCACCTTCGCCGCGACAGGGGAGGCGCATCATGGCCAAAGACAGCTACGACATACTCATTCTCGGGGCGTCCTACGGTTCGCTTCTGGCGACCAAGCTCGCGCTCGGCGGGCACAACACGACGATGGTCTGCCTTCCGAACGAGGTGGAGCTTTTCAATTCCGAAGGGGCCATCGTGCGCATTCCGGTCAAGGGGCGCGAGGGGCTTGTCGAAGTGCGGTCGTCGACACTTCCTGGGAAGATCCGTGCGACCAGCCCGGCGGAGGCCGATCCGGCCAAATACGATCTCGTTTGTCTCGGCATGCAGGAGCCGCAGTATCGCTCGCCGGGCGTGCGCGAGCTGATGGCGCGCGTTGCGGCATCGGGGAAGCCGTGCATGTCGATCATGAACATGCCGCCACTCACGTATCTCAAGCGCATTCCGGGGCTCGATACGTCGAAACTCAGGGACTGCTTCGCCGATGCGACGGTGTGGGACCAGTTCGATCCGAAACTGATGACGCTGTGCAGTCCCGATCCGCAGGCGTTCCGTCCGCCGGAGGAGAAGGTCAACGTGCTGCAGGTGAGCCTGCCGACGAACTTCAAGGCGGCGCGCTTCGAGGGAGATCAGCACACGGCGATCCTGAGAAAGCTCGAGACAGACGTCGAAGCGGCGCGGTTCGAGGCCGGCGGGGTGAAGCTGGAGCTGCCTGTCAAGCTCAAGGTGCACGGATCCATCTTCGTGCCGCTTGCGAAGTGGGCGATGCTGCTGACCGGAAACTATCGCTGTGTGCAGGCTAACGAGATGCGGCCGATCCGGGATGCGGTGCATTCCGACATCGAGGCGTCGCGCTCGATCTACAACTGGGTCAAGGAACTCTGCGTGAAGATCGGTGCCGATGAAGCCGATATGGTGCCGTTCGAGAAGTATGCGGCGGCGGCGAAAGGACTCGCCAAGCCGTCGTCGGCGGCACGTGCGCTGGCGGCGGGGGCGCCGAACATCGAGCGCGTCGACAAACTCGTACAAGGGATTGCGCGGCAGCACGGCCTGTCCAATCCGCACGTGGATGCGACGGTGGCGCTCGTCGAGCAGTGGCTGGCGAAGAACCGTGCGGCAAAAGCTTAAAGGGTCAGCCGCCGGATCTTGGCGGTTCGACCGGCGCGATCGCGCGGCCAGCTTCGGCGGGTAACGGTAGCGTTCGCCCGTGCGCGGCCAGCTTTGTCCAGGCCGCGATCTGGGCGTCGCTCCACGGTGCCGGCTTGCGGGTGGCCGTATCCATGTTGAGGATCATGAGTTCGCAGGTGGCGGCGCGACGGTCGTCGCGTTTGCGCGTCATGTCGAGGAACAGGCGTGCGCGGCGGGTGTCGTGGCCGAGGTGGCGGGCAAAGATCGAGACAGTGTCGCCGGCGCCGAGTTCGGCCTGGTAGGTGACGTGCATTTCTACGAGAAACGGGCTCAGGGTCCTGCCGTCGCCGGTCGTGGCGAGGAGGCGCGCGTCCGTCAGGCCGAGGGTCGAGAAAAGCGGGGCGATCGCAGTTTCAAAAAGCACGACATAGCGCCCGGCCTCGAGATGGCCGAGCGCGTTGATGTGATCCTTGCCGACGTCGCGGTCGCAGACGTGCATCGGCCCCGGCACGGTGACAGCCGGGGGCGCGCCCGCGTCGGGTGTGGTTTTGCGTCGTCGGGTCAGGGCGAGGTGTGCTGGATGATGAAGCGGTAGACACCGCCGGACTCGGAGTGCTCGACGAGCGTGTTCTTGGTCGACTTGCAGAAGGCCTGGAAGTCGGCCACGGCGCCCGGATCGGTCGCGAGGATTTCGAGGGAGCTACCCTTCGGCATCTCCTGGAGAGCCTTCTTGGCCTTCAGGATCGGCAGCGGGCAATTCAGGCCCTTGGTGTCGAGTGTCTTGTCAGCCATCGGCGTCTCCCCTAATTTCTCATATTCAAGTTATTGAATATATCCTGCCCCTGAACCTTCGGGCGGTCAAGCCGCGATTGCGGACCTTCGCCGAAGGATCAAGGTAGGTGGGTCGGGTCAGCGATACTTGCCGTCCCAGCTTTCGGGCTTCACGAGGGTTCCGTCCGGGCGGACTTCGGGGCGGTTGATGGCGAACATCGTTTCGGGGGTGACGACGGCGTAGTCCATGTAGCCGAGGCGTGCGATCGGCTTCATGGCGGCGGTGTCGATGTTGCCGTCCTTGATGTAGCGCTCGTCGATGTGGATGCCGACGACGAGACCGATGACGAGGGAGTAGGCGCTCTCATATTTGCCGGCACCGGGCAGGGCGATCGTCTGGAAGTGCTTGCATTCGAAGGATGCGGGCGCCTCTTTCACGCGCGGCGGCTTGACGAGATTGCACTTCGCGGCCGTCAGGTTGGCGAGCGGAAATTCGTCGACGCCGTGCGGGACGGCGGCAGACGACATGTTCATGTGCTCACGCAATTCGTAGTTGGCGATGTTGCAGACGAATTCGCCGGTTTCCTCGATGTTGCGCAGCGTGTCCTTCATTCCGGCCGAGCCGAAGCAGACGTAGTGCGGGCGGTCGGCGATGGCGTTGAAGAAGCTGTAGGGGGCGAGGTTGGCCTGCCCCTTGGCGGACACGGTCGAGATCCAGCCGATGGGGCGGGGGACGGCGAGCGCCTTCCAGGGATCGTGCTTCAGGCCATGCTTGTTTTCGAGGGCGTCGTAGAACATTCGGGGCTCCGCAGTCCGGGGGCCGTCAGGCCGGGCTTCGGGCGGGTTGTGTCACGGCGGGGACGCAATGAAAAGCCCGGTATCAGGGCATGGACGCATGGCCAGGCTTTGCGGCCCGGCCATGTCGTCGATTTCAAAATGCAGTGATGTCAGCGGCGCTGCCAGGGCAGGTCGTCGGCGGCGGCGGTGACGAGGCCGCGGTGGGCTGCGGCTTCGAGAGTTTCAGGGCCGATGTGGCTCGCCAGATGCTCGGGCACGACCCACATGGTGTAGGCGTCGGTGCGGACGGGACGGGCGCAGCTCAGATCACGGCCTGCGAGGCGGCAGGTGCGATCGACGACGGCATCGCGCAGATGTCGGCGATCGGGGCGGCCGGAACGCATGTCGACGGGCTGGATCATGGTCGCGCCGGCACTGCCGAGATCGACGCCGCGGAAGATGCAGATTTCGGACGACGAGCACGCGCCGGCGCCGCGGCCGATACGGCCGATCGGGCCGAGAGCCTGATTGAAGTTGAAAAGGCCGGCGGGGGCCTGGGAGCCCGAGGAAATGTAGCAGCCGTATTCGAGGCAGAGGATCGGGTCGGGCGCGCGCCGGGTGTTTGCGGTGCGGTGCATGACGAGCAGGATCGTGGCGCGGCCGCGCGTCGAGGCATCCTCGCCGTTGTCGTCCGGCCGATCGGGGCGGGCACCGAGACCGAAGCGGGTTCCGAATTCCGGAGGTTCGGGACGCGCGATGGTGATTTCGGTCTCCCACGGGGCGGGGACCGTCGCGTCATCCACCGACGTCTTCGGCTTGCGCGTCGTGGCGTCGCGTTTCAATTTCGCGATAAGGGCGTTGATCTCGGCGTCGCGGTGCGCTTCGAGGGTGCGCTGCTCGGCAGGTGTGCGACCGATGTTGACGGTCACGTCGAGCGGCCGCGTCTCAGAGCCTCGCGCGGCGTTGCGGGCGGCGTCGAGCATGGCATCGTCGGTGAAGCGCGTGGCATCGGCAACTGCGGCGGACGCGGCCAGAAGCGTGACGAAGGGCAGCGCGAGCAGCGGCATTGTTCGGCGCGAAGCAATGAGTCTCGCGAGTACGCGCATGGGAAACTTCCCCCGGAACACAGACATTTTCCCCAGACTTCCACACGAATGACGCCAATGTTACGCGGCGCGCCGACGGCATGAGCACAAAGCGAGAATACCGTGCGCCGAGCCTGTGTCAGGACGATGGCAGAGCGTGACTGAACCGTGTCTGAACGAGAGTGCGCTGCGATTACGAGCGCCGGTCACGTTGCGCGCAGAATGTCGAGCAGGCCCTCACGATAGGTCGGGAAGGCGAGTGCGAACGACAACTCGGATTTCATGCGAGCGTTCGAGACCCGCTTGTTTTCGGCGTAGAAGCTGCGCGCCATCGGCGTCATCGCGGCGGCATCGAAGGGGACTTCGGGTGGTGGTGGCAGACCGAGGAGATCGGCGGCATAGGCGACGACATCCTGCGGCGGAGATGGTTCGTCGTCGGTGACGTTGAGGATGGTGGAGGTGGACCGCGTGTTCATCGCGGCGGCGGTGGCGCGCGCAATGTCGAGCACGTGGATGCGATTGAAAACCTGCTCCGGCTTGACGATGCGTCGTGCGGTTCCGGTGCGGAGCGCCTCGATGACGCTGCGGCCGGGGCCGTAGATGCCGGGCAGACGCAGGATGTTCAGACGCGCGCCGCTGTTCGCTGCAAGTTTCTGCCAGTCGCTTTCGGCGCGCACGCGGCGCAGGGAGCGTTCGGAGGATGGGCGGAGAGGCGCGGTCTCGTCGATCCATGCGCCACCCACGTCACCGTAGACTCCGATCGTGGAGTAGTAACCGATCCATTCGAGCGCGGGAGCGGTGGCAATCGCATCGGCGAAGTCACGGACGACGGGATCACCTTCGAGGTCGGGCGGAATGGAAACGAGGATGTGGGTTGCGGACGCGATGGCGTTGCGCAGGTCGGTGGTCGGCTGGCCGCCGGAATAGGTGAGCAGCGTGGTGGCGCCGTCACGCGTGGCGGGCGGGTTGGTGCGCGTTCCGAGACAACGCCAGCAGCCGGGTTCGGTCACGGCCAGATGTTCCGCGAGCGTGCTGGCGGAATAGCCGTAGCCGAAGCAGAGAAGGGTTTTGCGGTCGCTCATGAGGTCGTCCCGGGATGGAGCCATTCGGCGCGGACGGCGGGGTCGGGTTCGGAGGGCAGATGGCGCGTGCGGAGTTCGGCGATCTGATGCGCGTTCGCCATCCGGCTGATGGCCCAGACCGCCATGGCGCGCACGAGCGGAGAGGGGTCGGCGAGCAGCGCTGTCACGACCGGGCGCAGTGCGGGGTCGCGTGCGTTGCCGGCGGCGATCAGGGCATTGCGGACGACGCGGTCACGGCCGGTGCGCTTGACGGGGGTGCCGGCGAAACGCGTGCGGAAAGACGCGTCGTCGAGAGCGAGAATTTCATCGAGGGGCGGGTTGTCTGTTTCGGCGCGGGCGTGGAAGCGGATGTCGCGCGCGGCCTCGGCGAACTTGTTCCACGGACAGACGGCGAGGCAGTCGTCGCAGCCGAAGACGCGATTGCCGATTGCCTCGCGGAAGCCGCGCGCGATGTGTCCCTTGTGCTCGATGGTGAGGTAGGCGATGCAGCGGCGCGCATCGAGCTGGTACGGTGCGGGGAAGGCGTGCGTCGGGCAGACGTCGAGACAGCGGGTGCAGGTTCCGCAGTGATCGGTTTCGGGTGCGTCCGGTTCGATGGCGGCCGTCGTCAGGATCGCGCCGAGGAACAGCCAGGAGCCGCCGGCCTGGCGGGAGACGAGATTGGTGTGCTTGCCCTGCCAGCCGATGCCGGCCGACTGCGCGAGCGGCTTTTCCATCAGTGGCGCGGTGTCGACGAAGACCTTCACGTCCGCGCCGGAGGCCGTCGCGAAATTCGACGCGATGCGTTTCAGGCCCTTCTTGACGATGTCGTGGTAGTCGCGGCCGCGGGCATACGCGGAGATGACGGCACGGTTCGCGGCGACGTCGGTCGCGATCGGATTTTCGGCCGGGGCGTAACTGATCGCGAGCATGATGATCGAGCGGACGTCCGACCACAGGACGCGCGGGTCGGCGCGGCGGTCGGCGTGTGTCGCCATCCAGTCCATATCGCCGTGACGGCCATCGGCGAGGAAGGCGCGCAGCCGCTCACCTGCGGCGCCGATGCGGTCGGGCGTCGTCACGCGGACGAGGTCGAAGCCCGACGTTGCGGCGTCGGCCTGAAGGCGGGATTTGAGGTCGGCGGACATGGCCGCGTTATAGGGGGTCGTGCGCCCAGAGGGGAAGAGCGGGCCGGGGACGGGCATGGCAGGCGGTCGGGCGAGCGCCTATATACTGGCCATCCGTGTCGTGACCTGCGAGTGTCCGTCTCATGCGCCTTTTCAATCGCAAGCCGTTCATCCCCGTCCTCAGGTTTTCCGGTACGATCGGGTCGAACCCGCCGCTCAGGGGCGGGCTGACGCTCGCCGGGACGGCCGGCGCGATCGAGAAGGCGTTCTCGATGTCGAAGCTGCCGACGGTGGCAGTGGCGGTCAATTCGCCGGGCGGCTCGCCGGTGCAGTCGCACCTGATCTTCAAGCGCATCCGTCAGCTTGCTGCCGAGAAGGGCAAGAAGGTCCACGTCTTCTGCGAGGATGTCGCGGCGTCAGGCGGATACTTCCTCGCGCTCGCCGGTGACGAGATCTACGCCGACCCGAGTTCGATCATAGGCTCGATCGGGGTGATCTCGTCGGGGTTCGGGTTCGTCGAGGCGATCGACAAGCTCGGCATCGAGCGGCGCGTGCATACGGCGGGGCTGTCGAAAAGCACGCTCGATCCGTTCCTGCCGGAAAAGGTGGAGGACGTGGAACGGCTCAAGGCGTTGCAGCGCGACGTGCACGACGTCTTCATCGGCGTCGTGAAGGACCGGCGTGCGGGCAAGCTCAAGGGGCGGGACGACGATACGTTCTCCGGGGCCTTCTGGTCGGGGCCGAAGGCGCTCGATCTCGGGCTCATCGATGGTCTCGGCGACATGCGAAGCAGGATGCGGGAGCTCTACGGGCCGGAGGTGCAACTGCGGGCCGTGCCGATGGGCAAAACCGGGCTTCTGAGCCGGCTCACGCGTGGTTCGCCCGGCCTCGACGGTGGGAGCCGGGCGCCGGCACTTGCGGAAGGCCTTGTTTCCGGCACGATTGCGGCTGATACTCTCTCCGTGCTCGAGGCTCGGGCATTGTGGGCGCGTTACGGTCTGTGACCAGGGCGCCTGTTCGACGGGAGGCGCTGATGCCGCAGTTTCTGTTGTTTGCAGCGGTCGGGGCGGGGCTCTACGCCGGATATCGGCTTGTCCAGAAGATGGGCGAAGACGTGGTCGATGCCATGGCGCGGGCCGAGCACGAGATCAGGCAGCGGGCGTCCTCGGGCCAGCCGAAGGATCTGGGTCGACTTGAATTCGATCCGAGGACCGGGGAGTATCGTCCGTCACGTCATATCTGACGGTGCACGTATTGCTCTAAAGGTGCACGTGTTGCGTCGGCGTGAGCCGTAACCCAGGCGTGCTTTTTGCTATATCGGGGGCGTTCGTGTGCGTGACAGGACGAGACGCATCCTGCCACGCCCGTCCGATTTTCAGCCCAGGTCCTTTCCGGCGATGACTTCGAACGTCACATGCGCGGTGACGCGATAGGTTTTCAGGTTCCCCTGATCGTCGCACGTGGCGCTCATGTCCTTGATCCAGATGGACTTGATTCCTTTCAGGGTTTTCCCGGCTTCTTTCACCGCGCGCTTGGCTGCATCCTCCCAGCTCTTGTCACTTTCACTCATCAATTCAATTACTTTGTTCACTGACATTGGAGATCTCCCGATCTGTCGGAGTGAAACGCGACGGCGCGCTTCCGGTTCCATGCGGCCGGTCGATGGTCTGGTGCTGAAGGCCTGGCCGGGCGAATGGATGACAAGCGGGGGCAATTGTGTAGAGTGCGCGCGAATTCCAGCAGATTTCCGAGCTCACATCCGATGCCCAAGACACATGCCGCCATCGCCGAACCTCTGCCGGATCTCGGCATTCTGCGTCCAAAAGAGAGCTTTCAGGACCTGATCCTGACGCTGCAGCAGTTCTGGGCGAAGCAGGGGTGCGTGGTGCTGCAGCCCTACGACATGGAAGTCGGCGCGGGAACGTTTCATCCGGCGACGACGCTCAGGGCGCTCGGTCCGAAGACGTGGAATGCAGCCTATGTGCAGCCGTCGCGGCGACCGAAGGATGGACGCTACGGCGAAAACCCGAACCGGATGCAGCACTACTACCAGTTCCAGGTGATCATGAAGCCGTCACCGCCGGACATTCTCGATCTCTATCTGAAGTCGCTCGACGCGATCGGCATCGACACGAAACTCAACGATATCCGTTTCGTCGAAGACGACTGGGAGAGCCCGACGCTCGGGGCGTGGGGGCTCGGATGGGAAGTCTGGTGCAACGGCATGGAGGTGACGCAGTTCACCTACTTCCAGCAGGTCGGCGGCTACGACTGCAATCCGGTCGCGGGCGAGATCACCTACGGGCTCGAACGGCTCGCCATGTACGTGCAGGGCGTCGACCGGGTGTGGGATCTCAACTTCAACGGCCGGACGGACGCGCGCAAGCTCACCTACAACGACGTGTTCCAGCAGGCCGAGCAGGAATACTCGCGCTACAATTTCGAGCACGCCAACACGGACATGCTACTCGAACATTTCCGCGACGCGGAGCGCGAATGTAAGGCGCTGCTGGAAAAGGGCGCCGGCGCGGAAGGCAAACATCTGATGGCGCTGCCGGCCTATGACCAGTGCATCAAGGCGTCGCACATCTTCAATCTGCTCGATGCGCGTGGCGTCATCTCGGTGACCGAGCGGCAGAGCTACATCCTGCGCGTGCGGGAACTCGCCAAGGCGTGCTGCGGGGCGTGGCTCCAGACCGAGGGTGGGCGCTGAACTGGTCGCTTGCGCGAACAGGGCATCAGGATACGAGGGCCTGCGCGCTCGGACGCCCTGTCACCCGCCCGGCGGGACATCCGCAGGGCCGCCGGTCTTGTGATCTTTTTCTGCACTCTTTTCTGTTTGTTGCCGATCGTTGCGAGCGGATGGCCTCAACTTGCGGGGTGAGCTGCGCTAGAACTTTCGCGAACCAGTTCGGGGAGGGGATCATGAAAGCGTTCGCGAGGGGCATGGCCGGAGTTCTGTTCGCAGCACTGGCGGCCAATGGCGCCATGGCGTGCAGTGAGGAAACGGACCCGCAGATGTTCGACGCGCTGCAGATCGCCAAGATCAAAAAGAGCGCGGGCAAGACGCATTTTCACGATACGCAATGCGACGCTGGCGCCAAGGGGCTCGACGCGTGCCGGCGCAAGGCGTTCGTCATGCCGGGCGATGTCCTCCTCCTCGGCGACATCTACGACACGACCGCATGCGCGACGTTCGTCGACGCGAAGGGGCGGGCGACATCCGGCATCATCAAGGGTGATCGCGTCGAGCATGACGCACGCGGGGAAAGCAAAAAGGCAACTGCTCTCGTCGGGCGCTGGGTGCGCGAGGAAGCGTTGATCACCGTGACGCGGAAAGGCGACGATTTCGTCTTCGCGGGCGAGGCGACCTATGGTGGCAAGGACCCGAGGCGCGTGGCGATGGGCTCGGTCAACAGCGGAGTGTTCGACTTCGTGACGCGGCCGGTCGCCAACCGGATTTCCGTCGGGCTCAAGGACGGTGAGAAGGCGGTGGCGAAGTCCGAGGCCGACGCCACCGATTGCCATCTCGACATGATCGCGCTCGGTCCCTACCTCGTCGTGCGCGACAACCAGCAGTGCGGCGGCATGAACGTCTCGTTCACGGGCATCTACCGGAAACGCTGATCCGTTCGGTCGTCAACTCCGGCTCACGGCGGCGCGCCGTGTGCCGCACCTCTCGACCGGCAACGCCGTCGTC
>DAOMWV010000019.1:0-24948 GCA_035436725.1 Hyphomicrobiaceae bacterium | reverse complement strand
GCCTATGATGGCGGCTGAGGACGCGGCCAGCAGTATCGCGAGCGATAGACTTCGTATTGTCTCGCGCATGATGCGCCCCGTCGAAGGTTCGGGGGATCATGGCGCGAAAAAGCTGAACGAAATCTTGCTCGGGAGCGTCAGACCGATTTTGCGATGTCGCGCAGCAGGAACTTCTGGATCTTGCCGGTGCTGGTCTTCGGGATCTCACGGAAGACGACGGCGCGGGGGACCTTGTAGTTGGCGAGGTGGGACTTGCACCAGGAGACGATGTCTTCCGTGGTGGCCGACATGCCGGGCTTCAGCTCGAGGAAGGCACAGGGCGTCTCGCCCCATTTCTCGTCAGGCTTTGCGACCACGGCGGCGGCAGCGACGGCGGGATGGCGATAGAGGACGTCTTCGACCTCGATCGAGGAGATGTTCTCGCCACCGGAGATGATGATGTCCTTGGAGCGGTCCTTGAGCTGGACGTAGCCGTCGGGATAACGGACGCCGAGGTCGCCGGAGTGGAACCAGCCACCGGCGAAGGCTTCTTCCGTGGCGGCGCGGTTCTTGAGGTAGCCCTTCATGACGATGTTGCCGCGGAACATTACTTCGCCGAGTGTTTCACCGTCGGAGGGCACGTCGGTCATGGTCGCGGGGTCCATGACGCGGAGATCGCCGAGGGCGGGATAGCGCACGCCCTGGCGAGACTTGAGCTGCGCCTGTTCGGCGGCGGGCTTGTCGTCCCATTCGCCTTTCCATTCGTTGACGACGGAGGGGCCGTAGGTTTCGGTCAGGCCGTAAACGTGGGTGACGTTGAATCCGGCGGCGGCCATCTGGCCGAGAACGGCGGCTGGCGGTGGGGCGCCAGCGGTGACGAATTCGACGGCATGGGCGATCGCGCGCTTCTCGTCTGCCTTGGCATTGAGCATGGTCGACATCACGATCGGCGCGCCGCACATGTGGGTGACGCGATGGTCGGCGATAGCGTCGTAGATGGCTTTCGGACGGACCCAGCGAAGGCAGACGTGGGTGCCCGCCACGGCGGTGATGGTCCACGGGAAGCACCAGCCGTTGCAGTGGAACATCGGCAGGGTCCAGAGATAGACGGGGAAGCGGCCGAGGCCGGCGGAGATGGTATTGGCGTAGCACATCAGGTGCGCGCCGCGATGGTGCGTGACGACGCCTTTGGGATTGCCCGTCGTGCCGGAGGTGTAGCCGAGCGCGATCGCTTCCCATTCGTCGGCCGGATGGCGCCAGGCGAAAGCGGGGTCGCCGCCGGAGATGAAGGTCTCGTAGTCGGTGTCGCCAAGTTTCGCGCCGGTTTGCGGGAATTCGAGATCGTCAATGTCGATCACGCGCGGACGGTGGGCGACGAATTTCAGGGCTTCTGCGACCACGCCCGCGAACTCGCGGTCGGTGAACAGGATGCGGCTCTCGGAGTGATCGAGCTGGAAGGCGAGGATGCGGGCGTCGAGGCGCGTGTTCATGGTGTGGAGGACGGCGCCGGTCATGGGGACGCCGAAGTGGGCTTCGAGCATTTCGGGCGTATTCGCGAGCATGGTCGAGACGGTGTCGCCTGGTTTGATGCCGGCGTTGACAAGGGCGGAAGCGAGGCGGCGGGAGCGGTCGTAGAACTCGCGATAGGTGCGCCTGATGCTGCCATGGACGACGGCGATGCGGTCCGGATGGATGGTCGTGGTGCGCTCAAGAAACGACAGCGGGGTCAGTGCCTGATAATTGGCGGCGTTCTTGTCGAGATCAGTATCGTAAATGGATTTCGTGGTCATGGCGCGCCCTTCTGTTCAGGCACGACAGATACCGAAGTCGAAAAGTGGTGGCAACGGCGCGGGATGTTAGGCGCTACTGCCCCGCGGGACGGGCTCAGCGGGTGCGAACGGTGACGTCATCTCTGAGTTCGATGGCGGCCGGAGCTGCGTTCGATGTGCCAGTGACGAGGCGGCGGACGGGCGCGAGGCCGTATTCGTAATAAAACGCGATGGCGATCATGATCGCGAGACCGCCGACGGTCAGTGCCGCTTCCAGGGCGAGCGTTGGACCGGTGTGGGCGAGCACGATCAGACCGACGAGGCTCAGCAACGAACTGACGACGAACACAGGGAGCGCGTGGCGGCCCATGAGGACGAGTGCATCGCGATCGCCGATGCGAAGCATCCAGGTCCAGACCCTGCTATGCAGGAGCAGGTAGGCGAGGGCGAGCACATGCAGGTAACGGGACATCGGCAGGGCGGGCTTCGACAGGGTCTCGACCCAGACCGGCAGGAGCCCGAGGCTTACGCCGGTGTCGAAGTAGGCGCTCAGCTGGAAGACGCACCATGCGAGGGCGTAAAGGACATAGGCCAGGGCAAGCGCGGCGACGACGGGGTGCCAGGGAACGGATGCGCCTTTGACCTTCAGAATTCCGAGATACACGCCGGTCGCATACAGGAGCTGCCAGGCAAACGGATTGAAATACCAGCCGTGATCGACCGGGTAGGACGGAAAATGCAGTGCATACTTGTGGCCGGCGAAATAAATCGCGACGGACACCGCGAGCATCAGATGCCTGTTGATGCGGGCAAGGAAGAGATAGGCGGGTAGCGTCAACAGCAACACCACGTAGAGCGGCAGGATGTTGAAGTATCCGATCTGGTAGCCGCCGAACGTCATGCCGAGGAGGCCGGGCAGAGGGTCTTCGAAAAGGGCTGTGGCGCCGACGAGGTCGTCGATTTCGGTGGACCGGAAGTACCAGTTCGCAGCGAACAGAATGGCGATGGCGGCGATACTCGAGCCGAGGTGGGCGAGATAGAGCGTGCCAGCGCGGCCGATCGCCTTGCCGGACATGCGGAGGGCCTGGCCATCCTCGAAGCGGCGGTAGAAGGCGAGTGCTGCTGCTACGCCGGCCAGAAGAACAAAGAGTTCGGCGGCATCGGAAAAGCCAAAGTTGCGTGGCGTCCAGTCGCCCAGGCGGTTTCCGGGCATATGGTTGACGAAAATGCACGCGAGCGCAAACCCGCGCAGCCAGTCGATACGGCTGTCGCGCATGGTCGGCGCTTTGGCGTTCAGTGGCATACTCAATCCAAATCCAACTCTCAGCAGGGCACGCCGCGCTCGAGGGATCCGGCGGCGATGCTGCAATGCAACATCTACCGCACTGCTTCGGCTAATAAAGAGTGAACGAGGCGATCCAGCGATGCCGTCGATCAACACATCGCGAGGGCGACGGGTTGCATCACAAGACCGCGATAGACCGCAATGCACCGAAAGATGGGCGGGAAGATCAGAAAAACAAGGCTGATGCACCGTCCCAGACGAGTTTGAGCGAGACCAGAAATATCATCGTATACAAAAGCTTATAGAAGAACCCGAGTTCAATCCGGCGGACGAGCCAGATGCCGGCGAGATTGGCGGCGCCGGCCATCGGCATCAACGCCACGGAGAGCAGAAAATTGTCGAGGGTTATCTGGCCGAGGTGGAGATATGGCGGGATTTTCAGAAGGTTGACCACTGCAAAAAACACTGCGGTGGTGCCTGCCAGCATCGGCGGTGGGAGGCGGCGCGGCAAGGCATAAACGCTGTAGGGCGCGCCGCCGGCGTGGACGAGAAAACTCGTGAAGGCGGAGACGAGACCCCAGAGAGCGGCGGCGACGGCGTTGTGGGGCCGCGGGGCGCCACTGAGCCGGCGTCGCGCTACGGCCATGATCGTGAACGTCAGCGCGATAAGTCCGACGAGCAGGCGCACGTGATCGGCGGTGACGAGTGAGGCGGTGGCCCAGCCGACGACGGTCCCGGCCAGTACTCCGGGGGCCATCAGTTTCAGCATTGTCCAGTCGATCGAGCGCCGAAACGCCGAAACTGAGAAAATGTCCTGAAACAACAACACCGGTAGCATCACGGCTGCCGCCTGGATCGGGTTCATGACGAGGGCGAGCAGGGGCAGCGACAGCAGGCTCGCGCCCTGGAAGCCGCCCTTCGACAGGCCGGTCAGCGTCACGGCGGGAAGGGCCGCAGCATAGAACCAGGGATCGGTGAGAAGCGGGGACACGGCGAATTCCAGGGGCGATCCGATGGGCGCGAGGCGGGTTCAGCGCCATGGACGGCGGGGTATAGGCCGGGTCGAGGCGGGGCGCCAGTGGCGGATGTGCAGAGGTGGGCCGAAGTCCGATGTGCAGTGAAGGGGCGCAAAACCCGGCCGGCCGTGGTCGGCCCTGCGACAGACGTCGAGTGGCGAGCGGTCGGGGACGGGGGTAAGGTCCGGCCAACGATCAAAGTCCCGGAGGCCGAAATGAGCCGCTATCACGACGTCTACGCAGCCTGGAAAAAGGACCCCGAGGGGTTCTGGGCGGAAGCCGCGCGCGGCATCGACTGGTTCCGGATCTGGGACAAGGTGTTCGATCCCTATTCGGGGCAGTACGGCCGGTGGTTTGTCGGGGCGGAGTGCAACACCGCATTCAATGCACTCGACCGGCACGTCCGCGACGGTCACGGCGACCGGCTGGCGATGATCTACGATAGTCCGGTCACGAAATCGCAGCGCAAGTACACGTACCGGGAACTGACGGACGAGGTGGCGCATCTGGCGGCGGTGCTCACCGGGATGGGCGTCAAGAAGGGTGACCGGGTCATAGTCTACATGCCGATGATCCCGGAAGCGCCTATGGCGATGCTGGCCTGCGCGCGCATCGGCGCAGTGCATTCGGTGGTGTTCGGCGGGTTCGCGGCAGCGGAACTCGCGACACGCATCAACGACTGCAAGCCGGTGGCGGTAGTTGCGGCGTCGTGCGGGATCGAAGGTTCGCGGGTGGTCGAGTACAAGCCGCTGCTCGATCGCGCGATCGAACTCGCCTCACACAAACCCGCGAACGTGCTGATGCTGCAGCGGCCGATGTGTCAGGCGACGATGATCGCCGGGCGCGATCACGACTGGTCGGCGAAGGTAGCGGATGCGAAGGCGCGCGGGGAAAAGGCGCCGTGCGTTCCGGTGGCGGCGACCGATCCACTCTATATCCTTTACACGTCCGGCACGACGGGCCAGCCGAAAGGCGTCGTTCGTGACAACGGCGGGCATCTCGTCGCGCTCAACTGGTCGATGTCGAATCATTACGGCATCAAGCCGGGCGAAGTGTTCTGGGCTGCGTCGGACGTCGGATGGGTCGTCGGTCACAGTTACATCACGTATGCGCCGCTGATCGCAGGGGCGACGACCGTGGTGTTCGAGGGCAAGCCGGTGGGTACGCCCGATCCGGGCACGTTCTGGCGGATCATTTCCGAGCACAATGTCAGTGCGCTCTTCACCGCGCCGACGGCGTTCCGCGCGATCAAGAAGGAAGATCCGACGGGTGAGTTCATCAAAAAGTACGATCTGAAGAACTTCCGCACGCTGTTCCTCGCGGGTGAACGCGCGGATCCCGAGACGATCAAGTGGGCGGAAGCGCAACTGAAAGTGCCGGTGATCGATCACTGGTGGCAGACGGAGACGGGCTGGGCGATCTGCGGCAATCCGGTCGGGCTCGGCCAGTTGCCGGTGAAGTACGGCTCGCCGACGGTGCCGATGCCGGGCTACGATCTGCAGGTCCTCGACGAAAAAGGTCACCCGGTCGAGCGGGGGAAGACGGGGACGCTGGCGGTAAAGCTGCCGTTGCCACCCGGCGCGCTGCCGACGCTTTGGGGCAACGACGAACGCTTCCGCAAGAGCTACGTGTCGGACTTTCCCGGTTACTATTCGACATCGGACGCCGGCTACATCGACGAGGACGGGTACGCCTACGTGATGGCGCGGACGGACGACGTCATCAACGTGGCGGGGCACCGCCTGTCGACCGGGCAGATGGAAGAAGTGGTCGCCAAGCACAAGGACGTTGCGGAGGCGGCGGTGCTCGGGATCGCTGACCAGATGAAGGGGCAGATCCCGGCGGCACTCGTCGTGCTAAATTCGGGCGTCAACCGGGCCGAAAGCGAGATCGAAAGCGAGATCATCAAGCTCGTTCGTGACGAGATCGGGCCGGTGGCGGCGCTGAAGACGGTGGCCGTCGTCAAGCGCCTGCCGAAGACGCGCTCAGGCAAGATCCTGCGCGGGACGATCCGGCAGATCGCGGACGGGGAGGCCTGGAAGATGCCGGCCACGATCGACGATCCGGCGATCCTCGGCGAGATCACGGAGATCCTCAAGGCGCACGGGTTGGCGAGCAACGCCAAGGCGCCGAGTGCCTGATCGGGCATGGCGCGGCGCGCTGAACCGCGCGCCAGGACACCGCGGACTGCTCAGTTGGCGCCGAGCGTGCGCTGATCGATCCAGGCCTGTGCCGCCTCTGCGGCGCGGGTTCGGTCGGCGCGGCTCAGGCGGGCAGCGACCGCGTCGAGTTCCTTGTCTTCGAGGCCTTTCGCGCGGGCAAGTGTGTGCCATTTAGTGGCCTCGACCGGATCGGCCGGGACGCCTGTGCCGCGTGCGTAGCAGCGTGCGAGGCGGTTCTGGGCGACCGCGTTGCCCTTTTCGGCGGCGGACCGGAAAAGTCTGGCGCCGCGCTCCTGGTCGACTGCAATTCCGCGTCCCAGGAAGAGCGAGATGGCGAATTCGACTTCGGCGTCCGGCATACCCTGTTCGGCAGCTTTTTCGAGCCAGCCGGCCGCCGAAATCGCATCGGCGTCGACCCCTGTCGACGTCATGTAGAGGGTCGCCAGATCGTATTGGGCTTCGGCAAGGCCACGCTCGGCGGCAAAGCGCATGTGGGCGGCGGCCCGGACCGGATTTTCGGGCTTTCCGTCGCCCTTGAGAAACAGCAGGGCGAGATTGTAGTGGGCGGCGACGTGGCCACGGCGGGCGGCCGCTTCGAACATCTGGGCGGCTCCGGCACGGTCACGGGTGATCGCGCCGCCTTCGGCGAGCATAGCGCCGAACAGGAACATCGCTTCGGGATCGCCGAGTTCGGCGCCCTTGCGATACCACTGCGCCGCCGCGACCTCGTCGCGACCAATGCCGAGGCCATCATGATAGAGACGGCCGAGGAGGGTGTGCGCCTCGGGTACGCCGGCGGTGGCGGCCTTTTCTCCCAGTTCGCGTGCGGTGACGTAGCGACCCTGGTCGAAAGCTTCGTACGCGAGCTGCGCGGGATCGGAGGCGGCGACGCTCGCGGGATCAGGCTGTGGCACAGCATAGGGAAGACGGGGTGCGGCTGCCGACGGGGCGGTCGCTGGAGCCGTCGTCGCGCTGACGGGGCGGGACGAGCCGCCAGCCGGACCAGTCGATCCGGGCGAGCGTTTCATGATTTTCACATCGCCGCCGCGCTGCTGGGGTGCGGTGATTGTTCCGGACGACCAGGAACTGGTGTCCGATTGCGCCGACGCGTGGCCGGGCGCGACCGTTGCCGCGATCACGACTGCGAGAAGGTTCCTGTGGATACGGCGTCTCATGCGGGGCGTTGACTCCCGTCCGATCTCACGACGTGCCGACAAGCGCACCGACGGCGCGCACCAATTCCGAGCTTTCGGAAATGGCCGTTCCGCGCGGCAACATCAAGGCGACGAAGTCGGCGCCGGCATCGATGGCGGCAGACGCTTCCTCGACACCGGAGATGTCGAACGCGACGCACGGGACCTCGAAGATCTCCGACCACCAGGCGAGCACGTCTTCCCGGGACTCGTAGTCTTCCTCGTCGGCTGAGGGGCGACTGATGGCGACGTAGTCGGCGCCGGCTTCGCCGAGTTCCATGGCGAGATGACGCGAGCCGCCGCAGTCGGCGCCGACGATAAGGCCCGCTCCTACAATTGACCGCGCCTCGTGATAGGCATCCATGATGTCGGCGCTCGGCGGCAGATGGACGCCGTCGGCCTTGAGGACGCGTGCGAGTTTCGCATCACCGAAGACGAGAGCGGCGGCATTGGCCGCCTGGGCGATATCGACGAGCGGCTTGACCTCGCCGGCACTCAAGCCTTGCCCCGAGCGCGGCACGACCAGGACACTTGCGATCGTCGTGGCGGCAATTGCCGCTTCGAGGCGCTCGCGAGCGCCGGGGCCGGCTTCGACGACCAGGTAGATCTGACATGGTTCCGGGATGAAACCGGCATCTTCTTTTTTGGCCACGGGTGCAAACAATCCGGTTCGATGATCGAGAAGGGCGCCGCCCTTTTCGCAGCGCAATAACGACGGATGTGTCCCTAACATGGTGTGGCGGATCAACAAAGGCGGCTGATCAGTCTTGTGCCGATCGACCCGGGGCACGACTTCGGTCGGCCCGCGTCCTCTGAATGGCGGCGATCACGGGCTGGCAAAGGCCGTGCGGAATGCTATGTATGTTGGAACAAGACATCAGAACAGCGGTCCGAAGAGGCTGCGAAATCCCGTGGGAGGGAACGTTTTGTCCAGCTTGCAGCTCATTGTGAGCGGGCTCGCCAATGGTTGCGTCTACGGGCTCATCGCACTCGGATTCGTGCTGATCTACAAGGCGACCGAAGCCGTCAACTTCGCGCAAGGCGACTTCATGATGCTCGGGGCGTTCGTCGCCCTCGGGCTGACGACCGGGCAATCGCTCGCATTGCCGTTCTGGGTCGCGGTGCCGGTCGCGATCGTGATCATGTTCGTGCTCGGCTATCTTCTGGATGTCGTCATCATCCGGCAGTTGTTCGGGCAGTCACAAACGACCGTGGTCATACTGACGATCGCGCTCGGGTTCATCATCCGATTCGTCGCCGGTGCGATCTGGGGGCACGAGCCGCAGACGCTGCCGACGCCGTTCGCCGGCCAGAACCTCAGGTTCGGCGGCATCGTGATCGGCGTGGACGAGTTGATGGTGATCGTCACGACTCTCATCCTGACGCTGGTGCTCTATCTTTTCTTCAACCGAACGAAGCTCGGTGTCGCCATGCAGGCGGCCTCGCAAAACCAGCTTGCAGCCTATTACATGGGCATTCCGGTCAAGCGCGTGCAGAGCATGATCTGGGGCGTGGCGGGTGCGGTGGCGGCTGTTGCCGGTATTCTCTTCGCGTCGAAGGGGTCGATCGATCCGGGTATGGGTCTGCTCGGGATCAAGGCATTCGCCGCCGCGGTCATCGGCGGGTTCGGCAGCCTGCCGGGCGCGTTGCTCGGTGGCATTCTGGTCGGGCTCATCGAGCCGTTCTCGTCACGTTACGTCGCGGCGGGGTATTCGCAGATCGCGCCTTACGTCCTCATGCTGCTGGTGCTGATCTTCCGGCCGCACGGGTTGTTCGCCCAGGTTTACAGCAAGAAGGTGTGATCCGGTGCGGACCGTATTCAAAACGTCGTACGATGCCGACATCCGGCTCTTCAAGCACGGTGCGCAGGCGTTCTGGTACGGCCTGTTGCTCTTGGCCGTGGTGGCCCTGCCGTGGCTGATTTCGGACTACATGATCGGCGAGGCGGTCAACGTGCTCATCTGGGCGCTGGCCGGGCTCGGGCTCATGGTACTCACGGGACAGGCGGGGCAGGCAAGCCTCGGCCATACCGCCTTTCTGGCGGTCGGCTGCTACACCAATGCGATCCTTCAGCTCAAGGGCGTGCCGTTCCTCGTGTCGTTTCCGGTCGCCGGATTGCTCGCAGGTATCGTCGGGGTGATCGTTGCCATTCCGGCGCTCAGACTGCATGGCATCTATCTCGCGATTTTTACG
Organism: Hyphomicrobiaceae bacterium; assembly: GCA_035436725.1. GTDB lineage: Bacteria > Pseudomonadota > Alphaproteobacteria > Rhizobiales > Hyphomicrobiaceae > JABFRJ01. Next base: position 15,351 of record DAOMWV010000019.1, on the reverse strand, counting down.
CTGGCACTGGCAGTCCTTGTCGAGGACATCATCGTGCTGGCGGCGCCACTTACGGGCGGCATCTCCGGTCTCAATGCTCCGACGATCAAGATCCTAGGCGCCGAGATCGATCGTTATGGCGCGCCTAAGCTGTTCTATTATCTCGTGCTCGCGGTGGTCGTCGCAGTGACGCTGCTCTATCGCAACATGCTGCGCTCACCGCTTGGCCGTTCGTTCGCGGCGGTCCGCGACAGCGAGATCTCGGCGCAGGCGATGGGGGTCGATCTGGCGCGCACGAAGGCGGCGGCGTTCGGCATCTCGTGCGCGATCACGGGGCTCGCTGGTGCGCTGATGGGGCATTTTGCCGGCACGTTCAATCACGAGACGTTCAACCTCGCGATCGCGATCCAGCTTCTGCTGATGATCGTCATCGGGGGGCTCGGCTCGATCCATGGCGCGTTCCTCGGCGCGATCGTGGTCGGGTTCATGCCGACCATGATCGCATTCCTGCGCGACTACGTCGGCAAGGTCACGGGGACGGGTTCAATCGCGATTCCGGGGCTCGAGGCGGCCGTTTTCGCCGCGATCCTGATCGGCTTCATCCTGCTCGAGCCGATGGGCATGTATGGGCGCTGGTTCAAGATCCGAACGTATTTCGAGCTGTTTCCGTTCTATCGCCGTGACATGTTCAAGCGGCAGAAGAGCTACCTCAAGACGGAGCGGATGAGATGAGCCTGCTCGAGCTCGATCATGTGACACTGAGATTCGGCGGGCTGGTCGCGGTCAACGACGTGTCGTTCAGTGTCGAGGAGGGCGAAGTGTTCGCGCTCGTCGGGCCGAACGGCGCGGGCAAGTCAACGCTCTTCAACATGATCTCGCGATTTTATACGCCGGCGGCAGGCGACATCCGCTTCCAGGGCAAGAGCATTCTCGGGCTGCCGCCGTCGCAGATCGCCTATCTCGGGATCGCGCGGACGTTCCAGAACATCGAACTGTTCGAGCATTCGACCGTGCTGCAGAACCTGCTCGTCGGGCGGAGGCGGCACGTGCGGAGCAACCTCGCTTCTGATCTCTTCTTCACGCCGTTCGTGCGCAACGAGGAAATCCGGCACCGCGAGGCGGTGGAGAAGGTGATCGATTTTCTCGAGTTGCAGGCCTACCGCGACAAGCTCGTCGCCGGGCTACCGTATGGCGTGCGAAAGGTCGTCGAGCTCGCGCGTGCGCTTGCGACGGAGCCGAAACTGCTGCTGCTCGACGAGCCGGCATCGGGGCTGTCGGTCGAGGAGACGCAGGATCTCACGTACTGGATCGAGGACATCCGCAAGCTGATGGGGATCACGGTGCTGATGGTCGAGCACGACATGAAGCTCGTGGCGGCGGTCTCGGATCGGGTGCTTGCGCTGGCGGACGGCAAGATGCTGGCGCTCGGGCCGCCGCGCGAGGTCCAGTCTCACCCGGCGGTGGTCGCGGCGTACATCGGCCAGCCGGCCGAGGCGGTGACGTCATGACGAACGCGAAGCCGGCCGTGCCCGTTCTTCAGATCGAGAACATCGAGACCTACTACGGTCCGATCATGGCGATCCGCGGCGTCAGCCTCGAGGTGCATGCTGGACGCATCGTGACCGTGCTCGGCGCCAATGGTGCGGGCAAGACGACGCTTCTGAAGACGGTGTCGGGTGTGATGCGGCCGGAAAAGGGGCGCATTCGCCTGCTCGGGGAGGAAATACAGGGACTGGAACCGGACGCGGTGGTGCGGCGAGGGATCGTGCATGTGCCGGAAGGGCGCGAGATCTTTCCGCTCCTGTCGGTGAGTGAGAACCTCGGCATGGGGGCTTACACGCGGAACGACGGGGCGGCCGCCATCAGGGCCGATCTCGAAATGGTCTACGGTTACTTTCCGATCCTGAAGGAACGGGCGAGCCAGCGTGCGGGCACGCTGTCGGGCGGACAGCAGCAGATGCTGGCGATCGGGCGCGGGCTCATGGCGCGGCCCCGCATCATGCTGCTCGACGAGCCGAGCCTCGGGCTGTCGCCGCTTCTGACGCAGGAGATCTTCGCGATCATCCGAAGGCTCAACAAGGAGCAGAACGTCACCATGATGCTGGTCGAGCAGAATGCGAAAGTTGCGCTCGACGTGGCTGACGACGGGTACGTGCTGGAACTCGGGCGTGTCGTGATGGACGGTCCGGCAGACAAGCTCAAGCAGTCGAAGGATATTCAAGCCTTCTATCTCGGACATCAGGAGACGGGCGAGCGCGGTCAAAGGCGCTGGAAGCAACGGAAGACGTGGCGATGACCATCCAGGCACAGGCGACTGTCTCGAGCGACAGACCGGCTCCGGCGCAGAAGATCGTCAACCGCATCTCGATGAATGCGGATCTCAACGAACTGCCCGTCCTGCTGGACGGCGCGGACACGATGGTCAAGCTGTTCCAGAGGCGCTGTGCAAGTTATGGCGCGACACGGATCGCGCATCGGGAGAAGAACCTCGGCATCTGGCGCTCGTTCACGTGGGAAGACTACTGGAGCCACGCGCGGCTCGTCGGGCTCGGGCTCATGGCGCTCGGGCTCAAACGTGGAGACGTGGTGTCGCTCCTGTCGGAGGACCGGAAGGAATGGCTCTATTGTGATATGGGGCTGCAGTCGGTCGGGGGCGTGGCGTGCGGTGTCTACACGACGGACAGTGCAACGCAGCTCGCCTACATCGTCAACGACAGCGCTTCGCGTTTCCTCATCGTCGAGAACGACGAGCAACTCGACAAGTTCCTCACGGTCCGAAAGGACATGCCGGGCATCGACAAGGTGATCGTCATCGAACGAGAGGGGCTGCATGATTTTTCCGACCCGTCGGTGATCTTTCTCGAAGATCTCTATGCGCTGGGCAGCGACTATCTTGCCAAGCATCCGGCTATATTCGAGACAGAGATCGCGAAGTCGGCGCCGGACGAGGTGGCGGTGCTGATCTACACCTCGGGAACCACGGGGCCGCCGAAGGGCGCGATGCTCACGCATGCCAACATCATGTGTGTCGTGGCGTCGATCGCGCAGGCGTACGAGATCGGAGAGATGGACGAGCAGATCTGCTATCTGCCGCTCTGCCACGTCTACGAGCGGCTGAATTCGGCATGGACGCCGATCTGCACGGGGGCGATCGTCAACTTCGCGGAGAGCCCGGAGACGGTGTTCGACAATGTGCGGGAGGTGGCGCCGCATCTCTTCGCCGCGGTGCCGCGGGTCTACGAAAAAATATACTCACGCATCGCGATCATGAACAGCGAGGCGACGGGGCTTGGAAAGCTCGCCTACAAGATGGCGCTCGGGGCCGGTCTCAAGAAGGTCAACCGGCAACTGGAGGGGAAGGGGCCATCGCCGCTCAATAGCCTCAATTACGCAATTTGGGATTTCGCGGTCCTGCGCAATCTCAGGCGGATGCTGGGTCTGCACAGGGTTCGGCGTGCGACGTCGGGGGCGGCACCGATCTCGCCTGAGCTTCTAAAATGGTACATGGCGATCGGGGTTCCGGTGCTCGAAGCATACGGGCAGACCGAAGGCTCGGCGCTGGCGACGGCGAACCGGCCGGATGCGATCAAGCTCGGTTCGGTCGGGAAATCGATGGAGGGGCTCGATCTCAGGATCGCGCCGGACGGCGAAATCCAGATCAAGAGCGGAGCCGTTTTCAAAGGGTATCTCGGCAAACCAGAGAAGACAGCGGAGACGCTGACCGCGGACGGCTATCTGCGCACCGGCGACGTGGGTTCGATCGACGAGAACGGATTTGTCACCATCACGGGCCGGATCAAGGACATCATCATCACTGCGGGGGGCAAGAACATCACGCCTGCGGAGATCGAGAACAGGCTGAAGTTCTCGCCTTACATCTCGGATGCGGTGGTGATCGGCGATCGTCGCCAGTATCTCACGGTGCTGATCATGATCGATCAGGAAAATGTCGAAAAGTTCGCGCAGGATCGTCGTGTTCCGTTCTCGGATTTCGCGTCGCTGTGCGCGGCCGAGCCGGTCAAGGAGCTGATCCGTGGTATCGTCGAGGACGTCAACAAGGAGTTCGCACGCGTCGAGCAGATCAAGGATTTCCGTATCATCGACCAGTTGCTGACGGCGGAGGACGACGAGCTGACTCCGACGATGAAGCTCAAGCGCAGCTTCGTGGAGAAGAAATACAAGCCGCTCATCGAGCAGATGTATCGCGGCGGGTGATCGGACATGGCTGGTGGTCGGTATCAGCCGAACCCGGTCATGTCGGAAAAAAGAAAACCGAAGGAGGAAAGTCATGAAACGACATATCGCCGTGGCTGCCAGCGCCCTGCTGGCGTTCGGAGCAACCGGAGCCGCGCAGGCCCAGACGCAGGGTGTGACGGATACGGAAGTCGTGATCGGATCGTTCAACGATCTGTCAGGTGCGTTTGCCGCGTTCGGCGCGCCGGCCATCGAAGCCGCCAACTTGTATTTCAAGGAAATCAACGACAAGGGCGGTGTGCATGGCCGCAAGATCCGCTTCGTCGTCGAGGACCACGCCTACCAGATGCCGAAGGCGACGCAGGCGTTCAACAAGCTCGTCAATTCGGACAAGGTGTTCGCGATGCTGTTGTCGCTCGGCACGCCGATGAACATCGCGGCGTTCAAGCTGATGGACGAGAAGAACGTGCTGTCGCTGCTGCCGCTGACGGCGGCGCGTGAGATGCTGGAAGTCGGCAAGAAGGAGCTGAAGTTCGTCGGCTTCTCGTCCTATTACGACCAGATGCGCGGTGCGGTGAAGCACTTCGCGGAGAAGGACAAGGCGACCACGTTCTGCACGATGTTCCTGCCGACCGACTTCGGCAAGGAAATCCAGCAAGGTGTCGTCGATCAGGCGAAGGCGATGAACCTGAAGGTCGCTGTCGAGACGACGCACAAGCCGGACGAGGCCGATTTCGTAGGCTCGCTGACGAAGCTCAAGGATGCGGGCTGTCAGGTCATCGCGCACGCGCTGACGGTGCGGCAGGCGATCACCGTTTCCGGCACGGTCAAGAAGATGGGCTGGAACGACGTCAAGGTCGTCGGTTCGTCGGCCGGCTTCAATACGGCGATATCGGCAGTGCCGGGCGGCGTGACGGAAGGGCTCTATGCGGTTGCCGGCTGGGCTGATCACGTCGCGCGCATGGACGTTCCGGAAGTGAAGGCGTGGGTGGACAGCTACAAGGCTGCCTACAACAAGGAGCCGGGTACGGGCGCGCTCCTCGGCCGGTCGGCTGCCGAAACGCTGGTGCGCGGACTGCAGGCGGCGGGCAAGACGCTCACCACCGAGAGCTTCATCAAGGCCATGGAAAGCCTCAAGTACGACGACAAGCTGATGGGCACGCAGAGCGAATATGGTCCGAACGACCATCAGGGCGTGAACGACAACATCGTCTCTGTCGTGCAAGGCGGGAAGTGGGTCGAAGTGGCTCGCGTGAAGCAGTAAGCCTCGCGCACAAAAACAGACATGAAAGATGGGGGCCGGTGCCGCAGGGTGCCGGCCCTTTTCGCGTTTCGGTCCGAAGTGCGGATTGTGACTTGCCGCGCGATCAATCCGCGGCGGCAACGCGTTGCGTTTGGGACTTTGCGTGACGGGGGCCTGGCGATGTCTTGATCGGGGCGGACATCGACATGGTTTGCTGGCGCAGGCGCTTGCCGGTCGCCGACTTCTCGGTTGGCGGAAGTACGTCGAAGCTCGGCCAGATGCCGGTGACGAGGGTGGCGGCGTAGCCGTCGGCGTGGGCGGTGCGGCGCATGGCGGCGGCGGCCGACATGTGATCGTAGGCGAGGCGTTTCAGGGCGAAGGTCGTGCGGCCGCGCGCGGGTGTGACGAGGCCGTACCAGACGTCGGGTGAGCCGTCGTTGGCGGGCATGCCGATGACGCCGGGATTGAACCAGCGGCTGGATGCGCTTCTCGCCATGAAAGGGATGCCGGCGTGACCGGCGATCACTACGTCGGTGGCCGCGGCGGCGAGTTCGTCGCGGATGACGCAGGATTGGGATGCGAAGATGAAGCGGTTGGTCTGCTCGAAGCCACCGTGCAGCACTGTGTACGAGAGCCCTTCGAGTTCGAAGTGGGCGAGCATCGGCAGCTCGCGCATCCAGATCCGGTCGTCTTCGGTCATGCGGCGGTCGGCGAACGGATACCAGCCCTTGGCGAGGCGATCGCAGGCGCTACCTTCCTCGAAGCCGCAGCCGCAGTCTTCGGCTCCGGCTCCGATCTGCTCTTCGCAGTTGCCGGCGATGACGTGGCAGCCCCAGTCGCGAATGAGCGCCGTCGTCTCGGCGGGCTCGGCCGCATAGGCGACGATGTCGCCGGTGCAGATGACACGATGCGGAGGGATCGACAGCCGATCCGCCTCGCGTCGCATGGCGAGCGTCGCTTCGAGATTCGAGTATGGCCCGCCGAAGACGAGAATCGGCCCTCCTGCGAGGGTAGTCGACCAATCGGCAATTTTCTTCGTCACGATGCGTTCCGCGGCTGCCAAACGACGGTGAGGCGACCTGTCCGGCGGTCGCGGCGCAAAACCGGTCTCCGGGCTACTGACCGCTTGCGGCCTTGGCAAGGCTTTCGAGCGCGCTCGCCATGGTCTTCAAGGGCGCGTCAGCGCCGCTGATCGTGTGCCGCTCCTGGAGGACTGCGACGGGCGTGTAGCCGATCCATACTTTTCCGGCCTTGTCCTGCCAGATCAGCATCTTCATCGGCAGGTCGATGGCGACAGAAGGCTGGGCGAGCATCAGCGGTGTGCCGAGTTTCGGGTTGCCGAACATGACGACTTCGGTCGGGGGCATGTCGAGGCCGACAGATTTTGCACCGGCGGCATGATCGACGCGGGCGGCGACCTTGATGCCGCGCTTGTCGAGTTCGGCGGCGAGGCGGTCGGCCGTTTCCCTGACCGGGAATTTGCTCTCGACCGATGTCAGGGCCTGGGCCGAGGCGATCGCCGGGGTCAGTGCCAGGGCGAAGAGGGATGCTGCAATGGTGCGTTTCATATCTGACCCAAGTTCTGACGTTCAATGGTTCGTGCAGGAGGACGACGCCTTCGAAACAATGCGATGACCGCGTCCAAAAGTGACGGTGCCGGCCCATTGTCGAGAGGTCGCCCATGATCAGACGGAGCCCGCGTGCTGTCGTCGACCACTGCGCGCGCAGTCACCCGACCGCGTCATATGGAGCTTTCGGCGGTGCGACCGTAATCGTTACAGCAATCACGGATCTGTGAACCAACAGCTCCGCAGGCACCACGATTTGGCACAGCATGGACTGCCGGGATCACGGAGGCCCACGCGATCACACGAAAGCGCGAGAGCGTGTAACAATAAGTGCCCAGATGCCGAATGGTCAGTCAGTAGCAACCGAAGTGAGCGACATGACCCCGGCCTCCAGTAAAACCTCCGAACCCAAACGTCCCGTCCGCCAGAACGGCACGCTCAGGGCAGATCTGTGCATCATCGGAGCGGGCTCGGGCGGGCTTTCGCTTGCGGCCGGCGCCGTCCAGATGGGTGCTTCGGTCGTCCTCATCGAGAAAGGCAAGATGGGCGGAGACTGCCTCAATACGGGGTGCGTACCATCGAAGGCGCTGATCGCTGCTGCGCATCATGCGCATGCAGCACGGGTCGCGCACGGCTTCGGCGTGCATGCCGCCGAACCGACGGTCGATTTCCGACAGGTGCACGATCATGTGCATGGCGTCATCGGGGCGATCGCGCCGCACGACAGCGTCGAGCGGTTCGAGGGGCTCGGTGTTCATGTCATCAAGGATGCGGCAAAGTTCATCGATGCGGATACGGTCGAGGCGGGTGGTGAGCGCATCGTGGCGCGCCGGTTCGTGGTCGCAACGGGATCGCGCGCGGCGGTACCGCCGATTCCGGGTCTCGCGGATGCCGGGTATCTGACGAACGAAACGGTCTTCGAGCTCAAGGAGCGGCCCGAGCATCTTATCGTCGTGGGCGGTGGTCCGATCGGCATCGAAATGGCGCAGTCGTTCCGGCGGCTCGGTTCGGCGGTCACGGTGATCGAGAAGTTCGGCATTCTTGCCAAGGACGAGCCGGAGGCGGTGGAGGTCGTCAGGGCGTCACTGGCGCGAGATGGCGTCGCAATCGTGGAAAAGGTCGGCGTGAGCGAAGTGCGACGGGAGGGCGATCGGGCCGTCGTCGTGCTCGACGGCGACAGCAATGTGGGGCGCACGATTTCCGGCAGCCACATCCTGATCGCTGCCGGGCGACGTCCGAACATCGAGGGTCTCGGTCTCGACAAGGCGGGGATCGAGGCGACACAACGCGGGATCACGGTCGACGCTCGACTGCGTACGTCTAACAAGAAGGTGTTTGCCATCGGCGACGTGGCGGGCGGGCCGCAATTCACGCATATTGCCGGCTATCACGCCGGCATCGTGATCCGGAACGTGCTGTTCGGGTTGCCGGCGAAGGTCGACTATGCGGCGCTGCCGTGGGTCACGTACGCGGATCCCGAACTCGCGCACACGGGCCTCACGGAAGCAGAGGCGCGCAAGGCGGGGCACAATGTGCAGGTCCTCACGTGGTCATTCGAGATGAACGACCGGGCGCAGGCGGAGCGGGAGACCGAAGGCCTCGCCAAGATCGTGCTCGGCAAGAGAGGGCGTATTCTCGGGGCGACGATCGTCGGGCCGCGTGCGGGCGAGCTGATCGGCACGTGGGCGCTCGCCATCTCGGCGAAGCTCGCGATCGGCAGCATCGCCAGTGCCGTCCTGCCCTATCCCACGCTTTCGGAAATTTCGAAGCGGGCGGCGGGAAGTTTCTATACGCCGAAGCTGTTCGGCGCGGGGACGCGCCGGGTGGTGGGTTTCGTGCAGCGCTGGCTTGCGTGATCTGAGGTTTGAAAATGTCGATCGGCAAAATTCTCTCTGACAAGCGGGTCATTCTCGTGGCGGGTGCGGTCGTCGCGTTCGCGCTCGTCCGGTGGTCGGGACTGGCAAGCTACCTATCGCTCGACACGCTGAAGACGCATCGGGAGGCGCTGACGGCGTGGGTCTCGGGCAACATGCTGCTCGCGGCGCTGGCGTACGTCGCCGTCTATGTGCTGGCGGTGTCGTTCTCGATGCCGGGTGCGGTTTTTCTCACGCTGGCTGGCGGGTTCCTGTTCGGCGCGACGCTCGGGACACTGCTGACGGTGACGGGGGCGACGATCGGGGCGACGATCATCTTCCTGTTCGCCAAGACGCTGTTCGGGGAGAATGCGCTCGAGCGTTTCGGTGCGCCGGCGGCGAAACTGGCGGACGGAATCCGTCGCAATGCGGCGTCGTATCTGCTCGTGCTGAGGCTCGTGCCACTGTTTCCGTTCTTTCTCGTGAACCTGGTGCCGGCGTTCGTGGGTGTGCCGCTTGCGACCTACGTTGTGACGACGTTTTTCGGGATCATTCCGGGGACGGCGGTGTTCTCGCTCGCCGGCTCCGGGCTCGGGACGGTGCTGGACCAGGGCGGGGCGATCACTCCGTCGTCGATCCTCACGCCGCAGATCGTCGCCGGTCTCGTCGGGCTTGCGGCATTGTCGCTGGCGGCGATCCCGATCAAGAAGCGCTTCGAGACGCGCGGCAACTGAGCCGGTATGCAGACACTACATCAGAAAACGAGATGACGATCATGACGCACCTTTCACGCCGCGCCGGGTTCAGCCGGCGAGATGCTCTCACACTCATCGCTGTTGCGCTGACGGCGACGCCGGCGCTCCCGCAGCAGGGCGGCGATCCGGATGCGATCTATGACACGTTGCTCGGCCGGTACGTCGTCGTCAGCAAGGATGGCGTGAACCGGGTCGACTATGCGCGCTGGCACGCCAATGCGGCGGATCGGAAGGCGCTCGACGGTTATGTCGCGGAACTGGCAGCACGGAAGCCGTCGACGATGAAGCGGGCGGAGGCGTTCGCGTACTGGGGTAATCTCTACAATGCGGTAACGCTCAAGGTGGTGCTCGATCGCTATCCGGTCGCGTCGATCCGGGACATCAAGAGCCAGGGTGGCTGGTTCGATTTCAAATCCTACACCGGGCCATGGCGGGAGCAGCGCGTCACTGTCGAAGGCAAGGCGCTGTCGCTCGACAACATCGAGCATGACATCATGCGGCCGACGTTCAAGGACCCGCGCGTGCATTACGTGGTCAACTGCGCGTCGTACGGATGCCCGAACCTCATGAACCGGTCCTGGCGCGCGGCCACACTCGAGGCCGATCTCGAAGCGGCGGCGCGGGCATATGTCAATCACCCGCGCGGGGTGCAGGTGATGGACGGCGGCAGGGTCAGGATTTCGAGTATCTACCGGTGGTTCCGCGACGACTTCGGACCGGACGACGCAGCGTTGATCACGCATTTCAGGAAATATGCGAACGCGGAACTCGCGGCCAAGCTCGACAAGGGTGCTACGGTCGGCGAAGACCATTACGACTGGGCGCTCAACGGCATCAAGTAGGCGTCGCACCGCGGATGACCGAAAGCGGTTCGAGCATTCAATCTGGAGGGGGCGTGGCATCCATCAGACGATCGGGGATCGTACCCCTGGTGGGTGCGGGGCTCTTCGTTGTGTTCTGTCACGCGTGGCTCGTGGTGGTGACGCGTGGCTTGACGCATGCCGACGCTCAGTCGTTTGTTGCGGTTCTGCCGCTCATACTGGGTCTCGCGGTTCCGACCGGATTGCTGCTGCTCGTGGCGGCACGGCTCGCGGCGGCGCCTGTGACGCGTCTTGCGATCGGGGTGGTCGTGGTCGTCGGGCTCGTGCTGCGGCTCATATGGTTCGGGACGCCGCCGCCGCTCGAAGACGACTTCTACCGCTATCTCTGGGATGGTGCGTTGGTCGCACGCGGTCTCGATCCCTACGCGTATCCTCCGGAAGCGTTTTTCGGTGAGTGGACAGGCAGTGCTGCCTACGCGGGGATAGCGCAGAGTGCGCAAGACGTCGTCCGCAAGATCAACTTTCCCGACATGCGAACGATCTATCCGAGCGTGGCGCAGGCGGCGTTTGCGATTGCGCATGTCGTGATGCCCTTCGAGGTCGACGGTCTCCGGCTGGTTTTTCTCGCGGGCGAGATCGCAACGCTCGGGTTAATTGTCATGATGCTCGTACGGCTCGGGCAATCGCCGCTGTGGGCGGTACTTTACTGGTGGAACCCGTTCGTCGCGTTCATGATGGTCGGGATCGCGCATGTCGACGCGCTCATTCCACCGTTCGTGCTCGGTGCGGTGCTGGCGCTGTCGCGGGAGCGCGTGCTGACTGCGCTGGTGCTGATCGGTCTTGGGGCGGGTATCAAGGTGTGGCCGATCCTGCTCGCACCGATGGTGCTATGGCCGCTGAGGCAGTCTCTGGTGCGGATAGCAGGTGCTTCGGTCTGGCTGGGGCTGGTGCTCATGGTGGCGGTGGGGCCGGTGGTCTTTTCGGCGCTGCGGCCGGGATCGGGGCTCAGTGCATACGCGAGCGGGTGGAGCAACAACAATGCGATTTATGCCTGGATGCATTACGGCATCGCAGGACTTTTTGGGTCGTGGGAGACGGCCGGGCGGGTAGTCCGGCCCATGCTGGGACTTGCGACTGCCGTTATCGCGGTTGCCATGGCGGTGCGTGGGGATGGCTCGCTGCCGTCGCTGGCCGGACGTGCGCTCGTGATCGGGGCGGCGACGTTCTATCTCTCGCCGGCACAGTTTCCCTGGTACGCGGTATGGTTCCTACCTTTGGCGGCGGTCAGCCGGAACGGGCCGCTGCTCGCAGCATCGGCGCTGTTGCCGTCGTATTACCTTTTCTATCCGTTGTGGCCGGTCGACAACGGGACGTGGTTCTTCTACGGCACGGCATTCATCCATGCGCTGCCGGTGCTCGGGGGATTGCTTTTCGTCTGGCATCGTGGACGTTCTCCGGACGAACACATCAACGCGCCCCGATCCACGCCATGACAGACCTGCCCGACGGAACGCCACCCGTCGCCGTCATCATTCCGGTGCTCAACGAAGCGGCGGCGCTGCCGAAGGTGCTGGCGGGGATTCCCCCGTGGGTGCGGCATGTCATCGTGGCGGACAACGGCTCGAGCGACGGCTCGGCGGATATCGCGCGTGCCGGCGGTGCGATCGTGGTCACGGAGCCGCGCAGGGGATACGGGAGTGCCTGCCTCAAGGCGATCGCAGCGCTGCCGAACGAGGTGGGCATCGTTGTGTTCATGGATGGCGATGCCAGCGACGATGCGGCGGACATGGCGGCGCTGGTGGCACCGATCGCGCGTGGGGAGGCGGATTTAGTGCTCGGTTCACGTGTGATGGGACAGCGGGAAAAGGGTTCGCTCACGCCGCAGCAGATTTTCGGGAATGCGCTGGCGTGCGCGCTGATCCGGATGTTCTGGGGCGTGAAGTTCACCGACCTCGGGCCGTTCCGGGCGATCGGTCGTGCTGCGCTCGAGCGATTGAAGATGGCCGATCCTGATTACGGGTGGACGGTCGAGATGCAAGTGCGGGCCGCGAAGCAAGGGCTGGTGTGCCGGGAAATACCGGCGCGGTATCGGCGGCGAATCGGGACGTCGAAGGTTTCCGGCACGGTGCGCGGGGTCATCAATGCGGGGACCAAGATCCTCTATGTGATCGGGCGGGAAAAAGTGCGGCGATAACGGTCGTGCGTGATGGTGGGCGGGCGGTGGACTTACGATCGTGTCGACTTGCTACCGGCAGTGGTGCGAGACTAGGATCCCGGGCATGTCGTCATCGCTCACGCGACGCTGCCATTCCGGGAAACCAGGTGGGTGCGTGCGCTTCGCAGATCAGGTCGGAAGCGCGGATTTCTGCGCTTTCTCGGCGGCGTAATAATGCCAGAGGAGGCGGGCGGCGACGCCGCGCCATGGCGACCACCGTTCGGCGATTTTGGCCATCTCGTCTTTCGACGGGCGTTCCTTCAGATCCATCAGCATCTGCGTCGCGATCTGAAGCGCGAGGTCGCCGGGCGCGAACACGTCGGCGCGGCCGAGGCAGAACATCAGGTAGATGTCGGCGGTCCAGGGGCCGACGCCAGAAATCGCCGTCAGAGAGGCGCGTGCCTCTTCCTCGTCGATGACGGCGAGGGCGTCGAGATCGAGACCACCGAGAACCGCTTCCGAGATGGCGCGGAGGGTTCTGATTTTCGGACGGGAAAGACCGCAGGCGCGCAATTCGTCCTCGGACATGGCGGCAAGGCGCGCCGGCGTCAGCGGCTTCACGCCGGCTTCCACGCGTGCCCAGATGCCACGCGCGGCGGAGGCGGAGATCTGCTGGGCGACGATGATGCGGCAGAGGCCGATGAAGCCTGCCTCGTTGCGGCGGACAGGTGGGTGGCCCGCGCGCTCGTGAGCCTTCTGCATGTGCTCGCATTTGCGGCGGAGCGTGCGGATGCCGCGCGCGATGTCCTTTTCATCCGCTATGACGGCGGTGACGGGGCGGTTCGGCTTCTGCGGAGCAACGTTTCCGGAGGCCGATGCGGGCTTAGTCAAAACGTTGCGCGCAGCGGACGACTTGCGGGATGTCTGCGCTTTGCCCTTCGTACCGGATTTCTTTTTCGTCTTGAGCGGCGGTATCGATTTCTTCACGACGCGGGACCGTTTTGATATGCAATGTTCGACGCCGGGTGAAACCGGAGCGCGACCAAGCCGTAACTTGTTCAACGGCGCACTGTGCGCCAGAGGCGTTGTAGGAGTACGACGATGATCGCTTTCACAGATTTCGGCAAGATGCGGCGTCGGTTCGGGCGCTTCGGGAAGCGGGCGGTGGTCGTGTCGATCCTCGGGGCACTGGTGCTCGCGCAGGGCGTCGCGGCGGTCGGTGCGGCGCCGGCGACGCGGGATCTCGCGTGGAAGACGTTCGAGGCCGAGGGTTTCGCGCTACGGTTCGAGTATCCGGCTGGGCTCTTTTCCGAAGCGCCCGAGGATGTTCTCGGTGCGCCGGCCGGCGATGGACAACCGCGGCGCACGGGACGGGTGTTCACCACGCCAGACGGGCGCGCGACCTTGCAGGTAGGGGCGTTCGAGAACGTCGACGGGCTTACTGCGCGGGAGTTGCGCGCGCGAGCGGTCAAGACGAGCTACGATGGCGCTCGCATCGAGTACGATCGGCTCGCGGCCTCATGGTTCGTGCTCTCGGGGCGGCGGGGTGACGAAGTGTTTTACGAGCGTATCGCTCTGACGTGCGACGGCCGACGCATCGACGTCTGGACGATGACCTATCCCTCAACCGATGGGGCGCTGTTCGATCGCGTCGTCGAGGAGATGGCGCGGCGGTACCGCCAGTCGCTGCGCGAGGTGCAATGCCGTTGACTGGCGGAAGTCGCGAGGCTCGAGGCTTTGCGACGCGGTTTGCGCCGTCGCCGAACGGGCGCCTGCATCTCGGGCATGTGCGGTCGGCCCTGTTCGCGGCCCGGACGGCGCGCAGGATCGGCGGGCGTTTCATCCTCAGGATCGAGGATATCGACATCACACGGTCACGGACGGAGTTCGTATCGGCGATCTTCGACGATCTCGCGTGGCTCGGGCTCACGTGGGAGGAGCCGGTGTTGCGACAGTCGGAGCATTTTCCCGACTATATCGCCGCCGCGGATCGGCTCAGGGCGATGGGTGTTCTCTATCGCTGCTTTGCGAGCCGGAGCGAAATCGCCGCCGCACACGATGGCCGCAGTTTCGATCCGGATGGTGCGCCGATCTATCCGGGACTGCATCGCGGGATGAGTGACGACGAGCAGGCGCGGCGGATCGATGTCGGCGAGATGTGCGCGTGGCGGATCGACATGGAGAAGGCGCTTGAGATCGTGCAGGCAAAACTTTCGCGGGCGCCGCTGACGTACCGGGCCATGGATGAGCGCGGAGCCTTGAGCGTGGTTGCGATGCGTCCGGAGGTATGGGGCGACGCGGTCATCGTCAGGAAGGAATTTCCGGCCAGCTATCATCTCGCCGTGGTCGTGGACGATGCGCGGCAGGGCGTCACGCATGTGACGCGCGGGATGGATCTCGAGCCGGCGACGGCGCTGCATCGGCTGTTGCAGGTTCTGCTCGATCTGCCTGAGCCGATCTATTGCCATCATGGGCTCGTTATGGGTCCGGACGGTCGGAAGCTGTCGAAGTCGGACGGGGCGGAGAGTGTCGCGGCGCTCAGGGCGCGAGGTGCGTCTGCCGAAGAGGTGCGCTGGGCGGCCGACAATATCGGCTCGTAAGTTTCTGTATTGAAATAATTATTTTCTGTTCTCCGTTTGCATCTTTGGATCGGGCGGCTTCGCGGTATGATGTTCCGACAGCATGGGAGGTCAGTTCCCGAGGCAACCGGTAGCGGGCGTGGCGAAGCGGACATCGAGGCATGGACGACAGGCGCACGGCCGGGGCAAGGCCGCGGCGGCGGA
>DAOMWV010000018.1:20713-25398 GCA_035436725.1 Hyphomicrobiaceae bacterium | reverse complement strand
CTCAATGCAAAGCTGCTGCATCAGACGCCGCATGAAAAGGTTGCGGATCGTCTCGCGGCGCTCGGATGCTCAGGTGGAGCGCCGTTCTGGGCTGCGGTGCGTGGCAATGTCACGCGGCTTTCCGATGCCAGGCAGTGGCACGACGTCGTTTCGGGCGCGATCACGCCTGTCATCGAGGATGCCGCGTTCACGGCGGAGGCTGCAAAGCTGCTGCCGGCGGGCGTCCTCGACGAGACGTCGTGGGGGACGTGGACGAGCGCAGTGAAGGAGGCGACGGGGCGGAAGGGCCGCGCGCTGTTTCATCCGCTGCGGCTCGCACTGACGGGGGTTGAGAACGGACCTGAATTGAAAGCGCTGCTGCCGCTCATCGGGCGCGAGCGCGCACTCGCTCGATTGCAGGGACACCGCGCCTGAACACGGGAGCCGCCGATGACGCCTGACATGATCGAGGCCAACGGGCTGACGTTCGAGACGTACACGTGGGGCGAGGATTCCAGGCCGCTCGTGCTCATGCTGCACGGGTTCCCCGAACACGCGCTCGCCTGGCGCAAGGTCGCCGAAGCGCTGTCGGATCGCTATCGTCTCATCGCGCCGAACCAGCGCGGCTACGGGCGGTCGTCCAAGCCTGCGGGAGTCGACAATTATCGTGCCCAGCATCTCGCGAAGGACATGCTGGCGCTTGCCGAGAAAACCGCGCCGAGGCGGCGGTTTCACCTCGTCGCGCACGACTGGGGCGCGTCGGTCGCCTACATGATGGCGTTCATGCAGCCCAGACAGATCGCGACACTCTCGATCGCGAACGGCGTGCATCCCCTGCCCTTCCAGCGCGCCCTTCTCGACGACCCGGATCAGCGGGCGGCGAGCCAGTACATGACGTTCCTGCGCCGCGACGATGCGGCGGCGCTGCTCACGGAGGACAACTGCCGGCGGCTTCTGCGCTTCGTCACAGAGGGCTGGGGCGGGGGGACGTGGATGTCAGACACCCAGCGCGCCGAGTACCTGCGCAACTGGCAGGAGCCCGGCGCAATGGAGGCGATGGTCGCATGGTACAAGGCGACGCCGCTCGTCGTGCCGAAGGTGGGCGAGGTCGTGACCGACGATCCGATGGCGCGGGTCAACCCGGCGATGGTGCGTGTGCGGATGCCGCATCTGCTGCTGTGGGGGCGCGAGGACAAGGCACTCAGACCGTCGTCGATCGCGGGGCTCGGCGATTACTGCGACGACCTCACGACAAAGTTCATCGACGGGGCGGATCACTGGATCGTACATCAGAAGACGGACGAGGTTATCGCGCAGCTCGGTTCATTCCTCGATGCGCATCCGATCCGGGAGGCGTGACCATGAAGCGACTACTATCTGCCGTTTCGGCCGTGTCCATGTTGTTCGGACCATCGGTCGTCGCGGCGCAGGGCGCGCAGTCGGGCTCGGCACATGATTTCAGCTTCACGTCGATCGACGGCAAGCCCATGCCGCTCTCGGCGTTCAAGGGCAAGGTTCTGCTCGTCGTGAACACCGCGTCGTTCTGCGGCTTCACGAAGCAATACGACGGGCTGCAGAAGCTGCATGCGACATACGAAGCGCGCGGGTTCTCCGTCATCGGCGTGCCGTCGAACGACTTCGGTCAACAGGAGCCGGGCAAGGCGGCGGAGATCAAGACCTTCTGCGAGACAAATTTCAACATCACGTTCCCGCTCACCGACAAGGTCGAGGTCAAAGGCGCGGGCGCGCACCCGTTCTACCGCTGGGCGCGCGAGACGCTCGGCGAAGCGGCCGCGCCGCGCTGGAATTTTCACAAGTATCTCGTCGGCGCTGACGGCAAGCTGATCGCCGCGTTCTCGACGCAGACGACGCCGGACGATGCGCGGATCACAGGCGCGATCGAGAAGCTACTTGTCGCGCCGAAATCGTGACGTGATCACGCGGCGACGCCGAACAGGGTCCCGATCGCGGCCGTCGCGGCCAGTGCCATCGCGCCCCAGAACGTCACGCGCGCAACCGCTCGTCCAATCGGTGCCTTGCCAACCTTCGCGCCGATCGCGCCGAGAAGCGCCAGAAACAGGAGTGCCGAAGCCGACACGACCCAGACGATCCTGCCTTGCGGTGCGAGGATCGTCGCCAGCATGGGGAGTGCGGCGCCTGCGGCGAAGGTCAATGCGGAGGTGACGGCCGCCTGGACCGGCCGTGCGGCTGTCATGTCGTTGATGCCGAGTTCATCCCTCGCATGTGCTCCGAGTGCATCCTTGGCCATGAGTTGTGTCGCCACCTGGGCGGCGAGCGCAGGTTCCACACCTCGTTCAACATAGATCTTCGTGAGTTCGCCATGCTCGAAATCAGGCTGATCGCGCAGTTCCTTGCGCTCCGTCGCGAGTGCCGCGCCCTCGGCATCCGCTTGCGAGCTAACCGATACGTATTCGCCTGCCGCCATGGAGAAGGCGCCGGCGACAAGTCCGGCTGAGCCGGCGATCAGCACATCTCGCAATTGGGAATTTGCAGCGGCGACCCCGACGATAAGGCTCGCTGTCGAGACAATGCCGTCGTTGGCGCCGAGAACGGCGGCGCGCAGCCAGCCGACCTGGTCGAGCGCGTGGCTCTCCGAATGCTCGCGGACGTGAGGGCTCAGCATCTGAAACTCCCGGATCGACCGCAGCCAGTGCGGGGCAAAATTTCCCATTCATGCAGCGTTGGCGTAACAGGTCCCTACACCGACAGGCAAACGCACGATTGTCCGCGCGCAATCGCCTTGTTAGGTGAGCACCATCGTCCAAGTTACCGATCCGCGATCACCGTGCCCTTCGATCAACTTCTCGCACTACTGGCCTTCGCGCTGGTCTCGGCCATCACGCCGGGGCCAAACAACGCAATGCTGCTCGCATCGGGTGTCAACTTCGGCTTGCGCCGGACGGTCCCGCATATTGTGGGCATTAACATCGGGTTCCCCGTGATGGTGCTGGCGATCGGTCTCGGGCTGGCGCAGGTCTTCACCACCTTCCCGGCGCTCTACACGATCCTTAAGATCGTCAGCGTGGCCTACCTGCTCTGGCTCGCGTGGCGGATCGGGTGTGCGGGTCCGGCGACAGCGAGCGACGACGACGCGGCAGCAGCGCGGCCGATGAGTTTTCTCGAGGCTGCGGCTTTCCAATGGGTCAACCCCAAGGCCTGGATCATGGGGATCGGGGCCTTTGCAGCCTACTCGATACCTGGCCAGCCGGTGGCCAGTGCACTGATCGTGGCAGCGGCCTACGTGGCGATGGGCTTTCCGAGTTCGGCGGTCTGGGCCGGGTTCGGGGCGGGTTTACGCCGGTTCCTGTCCGACCCGCGCCGGCTCAGAACTTTCAACGTGTTAATGGCGCTGGTTCTGGCGGCATCACTGATTCCGGTCATTGTGGATCTGATCCGGGGCGGGTGAGACCGAACGGTTCGCCCCCGGGGCAACGGGTGCCCGGCTATGGCACCGATCAATTCGGCATGATCGCCCTGCCCTGATGCCACCGCTTTCCCCTTGCCGGGACCGGCGCCAGCGGCTATCGCCTTGAGCCTCAACTGCAATATCCGCACCCCGGGATGAGCCCGAGGGTTAATAGGGAAGGAATGTACTCATGCGCGTGTATTACGACCGGGATGCCGACATCAACCTGATCAAGGGCAAGAAGGTCGCCGTCATCGGCTACGGCAGCCAGGGCCACGCACATGCGCAGAACATGCGCGACAGCGGCGTCAAGGACGTCGTGATCGCGCTTCGCAAGGGCTCGCAGGGCGTCAAGAAGGCGGAAAGCGCCGGCTTCAAGGTCATGGAAGTGGCCGAAGCTGCGAAATGGGCCGACGTGATGATGATGTGCACGCCGGACGAACTCCAGGCCGACATCTACCGTGACCACCTGCACGCCAACATGAAGAAGGGTGCGGCGATCCTGTTCGCGCACGGCCTCAACGTCCACTTCAACCTGATCGAGCCGCGCGAAGATCTCGACGTCGGCATGGTCGCTCCGAAGGGCCCGGGGCACACCGTCCGTTCCGAGTATCAGCGCGGCGGCGGCGTCCCCTGCCTCATCGCCATCCATGCCGACAAGAGCGGCAACGCGCACGACCTCTTCCTGTCGTACGCATCGGCGATCGGCGGCGGCCGCGCCGGCGTCATCGAGACGACCTTCAAGGAAGAGTGCGAGACGGATCTCTTCGGCGAGCAGGTCGTTCTCTGTGGCGGCCTCGTCGAACTCATCCGCGCCGGCTACGAGACGCTGGTCGAAGCCGGTTACGCGCCGGAAATGGCTTACTTCGAGTGTCTGCACGAAGTGAAGCTGATCGTCGACCTCATCTATGAAGGCGGCATCGCGAACATGAACTACTCGATCTCGAACACCGCCGAATTCGGCGAGTACGTGACGGGTCCGCGCATCATCACAGACGAGACCAAGGCGGAGATGCGCCGCGTTCTCAAGGACATCCAGTCGGGCAAGTTCACGACCGAGTGGATCCGCGAGTGCAAGGCCGGCCAGCCGTCGTTCAAGGCGACCCGCCGCCTCAACGACGCGCACCCGATCGAGGAAGTCGGCGCGAAGCTGCGCGGCATGATGCCGTGGATCAAGGAAAAGGCACTCGTCGACAAGGCGAAGAACTAAGTATTTCGACGTTCTGTCAGGATCGGGCGGGCTCAACCTGTCCTCGATGCGCAGCACGAACTGCCCGCC
>DAOMWV010000018.1:0-20703 GCA_035436725.1 Hyphomicrobiaceae bacterium | reverse complement strand
CCTGAGCCCGCCCTTTTTTGTCTGAGAGCAACCGGGCCTCCACGGGAGCGTGCGGAACGGGCCACGCAGGCTTCTCTCGGACGCGTTCTGGACGGCCGGCTGCTCGACAGAGCGGCTTTGATTGCCCATCACCAGGACCTGCCGCCGGCCTCGCAATGATCTCGTCTGCCAATGGGGCCGACGTGGTCGATCTGTAGTTCCGGGCGCCGGTCAGCCATCTCGCGCAACTCGACTGGGCCGGGTTCGACAGCGACCCTGTCGAAAGGTCCCCCCCCCACACGACGACATCGCGTACCGGGCGGCGATCGATGCGGTGATGACGGTGGGTTGGTGCGCGTTGTCACGCTTCGGACTGGCGCAATTCCTGGGCCATGACCAAGCGCGCGATGAAGACCCTGCGTCGAATGACGGCTGACGGACAACTGGCTCTTGCCGTCGAGGCTCGCGTCGAGGCAGGGCGGGATCTGGCGAGGACGCCACCGAGTTTTTCTGGAGCGTCGTCCAACTGACGCAGAAACGTCACAAGTCAAACTGAACGAACACGAACCAGAATTTCGGTGTTGCTCGTTGCCCGCTTCCGGGAAATTCTAAAGTTCGGATCTCTGGACTTCGATCACACGGCTGACAAATGACCAGATAGATACGTCTCTAAAATTGAACTTTCTTTTTATATGCGGAACTCGCGTTCCGAATTTATTGCGTCCTCGTTTTTACTTTCGTTCCGTCTGATCGACGATCCTTGTTTTCCGATCTTTCTCAAAATTCGAACGCCCAAGACGGCGGAGCTTTGTGCTTCGTGTGTCCGGCAATCAAAACCCTTCTTCGCAGGAGGTCGAGCATGCATGGCATTTCAATGTCTGAAGACCTGACGACAACTCTCAGGAGCATCGGCACGAAACAATCATCATGCGGCCAAACATCCGCCGACATCGTAGCGTCAAACCCTCGGCCCTACGTTTTCCGCGGGTCATTGCGCCGAAGGAGCCTTGCGCTCTTTCGCGTCGGTGGTGCGCGCGGCGCGAACCGACAGGTGTGTGCGTGACCGATGTTCAAACCCGTCTCCGGGCCCTCGGGCCCGACGACGTCAAGACGTTCGTGTCCTGGCTCAAGCGGGATACCGACGCCCTCGAACATTCAAACCCCCTCCATATGGAGGGTATCGCCCGTCTCGTCAAAGCGACGACGCTTCGCGGCATGGTGATCGAATACCGCCTAAATCAGGCAGAACCGTGGACGATCGGAGCCATGGGAGGTTCGGTGTTCCTTGTGGACGAGGTCGCCAACGACCTCGAACGCAAGCCCATGCCCTGGGCGTTCCCGCGGCTTCTCGCGGCGGAGATCAAACAGCCGGGCTCCGCCCTGCTCCCGGTGGCGCAGGTGGCGCAGCGGAACCGTGCAGGCGGCCTCGATCTCTTGCTGCACTACATGCAGGGATCATGGGACTTCACCGATCCGATCTGGCGGGCAGTCGCCACGCGCGCGCACGACGGATTTATCGGCGACCATCGCGGCTACCGTCTGCGCCGGGCGTTTCAGGAAGGTGTCATCCGCAAGCCCGACATCTACGAGACGACCGGCTATCGGCGTCTTGCAGCGTTCGACATGGCGGAGTCGGGGGCGCACGGGGCGAAGCGGAAGAAGCCGGCCGAGGCCAAGGGTCGTGCGCTCTATTTCGCCGACAGTGCCTACGTCCAGTCGCTCGCTCCGGGAACGTCGATCTGCAAGATGTTTCACCACCGCGAGCCCAAGTGCGGCTTTACGCGCACGGCACAGGCGATCCTCGTCGCTGCCGGGCGTGGATTGACCGACGAGGCGATCATGGCTGAGCTCGAATTGAGCCGGGATACGGTTCGTCGCGCGTGGCGTCACGTTTTCGAACGCATCGATGAAATCGTACCGCACGTTCTCGCGCACGTGAACGAAGGCGCCGGCAGGAGGCGGGGCAAGGAGAAGCGCCGCCCGGTCCTGGCATATCTCGCGGAGCATCCGGAAGAGTTGAGGCCCTATGAGGAACCCAAAACGGGTCGGCATGCGACGGGTACCCGACCGGGAAAGGCCCGCTGAATTTTTCAGGCCCGGGGGAAGCATGAAAATTCAGGCCAGCTTCCGGCCTCTGTCCCCCCGGTGGGAACCCGCCGCGTGCCGAGAATTGCAAATCGCGCGAAACAGAAGGAGGACCAAAAAGGGGTGCGCAGAGCATAATTTCCAGCCGCGTCACGGACGTCTGATCGGCAATAGTTAACCCAAGGATACGGGCTCGACGTCAGCCTGGTGACCATTCTAACAATAAGCTGTTTTTATGGGTTGCTGCATGGATTACAAATACCTGAGGTGTTAAGCGATCGTTGGTGCAGCGGACGTCGTGCAGCGAATTCATGAGCAGCTCGAACGAGCTTAGAGACGGTGCGAAAAAGCCAGATGAGCCACACACTTTCGGTGCCCCGTCCGCCGACGACATTAGATGAGTACGCAATGGCAGAGTGGGCCATCGTACATAATGTTTCCGATCCGCGCCGTTTTGTTCCGCCTGTTCGCGCCAGTGACCGTGTGGTGCTGGACGTCGGCTGCGGAAGTGGGCAGACGCTCACTGCGCATGAATTCAGAAACGTCCGCGAGAAGCATGGAATCGACATCGACGCCGGCGCCATCGACCGCGGCCGCGCGGCGTTCCCCGACCTGCATCTCGCGGTCGCGCGGGCCGAGACTTTGCCGTACCCGTCTCGCACATTCGACCTCGTCTTTTCGCGGCTCGCGTGGCCTTATGCGGACATCCCAGCAGCGGCGGCCGAAGCCCTTCGCGTGCTGAAACCAGGCGGCCGCCTTTGGGTCGCCATGCATGTCTGGGGGATGGAAAAGGAACGCCTCGTTGCGGCCCTGCGTGACGGGCAGCTGCGCGCCCTGTTCAGTCGCGCACCCGTACTGGTCAACAGCATCGCTCAACATATCTCGAGCCGACCCCTGCCGCTGCCGAAGCTGGTGACACGGGAAACATTCCAGACTGCGCGCGGCCTGCGATCAATTCTCACACGCGCCGGCTTCACCGACATCACCGATACGCGTACACCGACATTGATCTTCAGCGCTCGCCGCCCATAGGGAAGGAAGGCGTGACCTTACGCTGACCGGTCGGATTGCCGGCAGGACGTGCCGTCGTCTCACGCCAGCTTGCCGGCTGTCTGCAGCTTCGCCCGCAGCGTCGCGGTGGCGATTGCGAGACGATCCGGATCGGTCGAACGCAGGACGAGGTTCGTGCCGAAGATGCGGTTTTCCTTGTTGAAGGGATAGCTGCCCATCGAGACGTCCGGATATTCCTTCTGATGGGCGCCGAACATGTCGGCGATCTCACCCTCGGGCCGGTTCAGCTCGATCGTCTCGGAAAGCATCTTCCGGCCGGTTCGGAGGCTCGGCGTGACCGCGTCCAGCATCACCTGCATGATGTTCGGCACGCCGGCCATGACGATGACGTTGCCAATCTTGAAACCGGGGGCGATCGAGACCTTGTTTTCGACGAGTTCGGATCCTTCCGGCAGGCGCGCCATGCGCAGGCGGGCCGGTGTCAGTTCGAGGCCGCGCATCTCGTAGTACGGCTTCATGATCGCGAGCGCGCGCGGGTCGACGTCGATGCCGACGCCGAACGCCTTGGCGACGCAGTCGGCGGTTATGTCGTCGTGGGTCGGCCCGATGCCGCCGGTCGTGAAGACATAGGTGTATCGCGCTCTCACAGCGTTGAGGGCGGCCACGATTTCCGCTTCGACGTCTGGTACGATCCGGACCTCGCGCAGGTCGATGCCGATCGCTGTCAGATGATCGGCGATGTAGCCGATATTCTTGTCCTTGGTACGCCCGGACAGGATCTCGTCACCGATGACGAGTATTGCGGCGGTGATCGTTTCGGTCTGGTCGGACATCGGTTTCGTCTCCTCGTGCGGCATCAATGCCGCTAACCTGCCAGCGGAGCAAGTGGCCCGTTGCGCAAGGGTGGCGTGACGGCCCTGCGCACGTTAACGTCCCGGCATCTGAGAAAACGGAATCGCCCATGAAGTTCGCCTCGCCCCTCGTCCGCGGCACCCTGGTCCAGCGCTACAAGCGCTTTCTCGCCGATGTGCGGCTCGACGACGGGACCGTGGTGACAGCGACATGCCCGAATACCGGCTCCATGATCGGTCTCAGGGAGCCCGGTCAGACTGTCTGGCTGTCGACGTCGGACAGCCCGACCCGCAAATACCGGCACACCTGGGAAATGGTCGAGCATGATCAAGGCAAGGGGGGCAGGCTCGTCGGCATCAATACGAGCCACCCGAACAAGCTGGTCGAGGAGGCGATACGCGCCGGCAAGATGCCGAAGCTCGACGGATATGCCGAACTCAAGAGAGAGCAGAAATACGGCAGGAATTCACGCATCGACATTCTGCTGTCAGACCCCGGCAAGGGCCTCTGCTACGTCGAGATCAAGAACGTGCATCTGTCGCGATCACCTGCGGTCGCGGAGTTCCCGGATTCGGTGACCGAGCGCGGCGCGAAGCATCTCGACGAACTCGCGGACATGGTGCGCGAGGGCCACAGGGCGGTGATGGTTTTTCTGATCCAGCGGAGCGATACGAAGCGGTTCGTGCTCGCGCCCGACATCGATCCCGGCTATGTCGCCGCGTTCGATCGGGCCGCGACGGCGGGCGTCGAGATGATGGCCGTGCGATGCAAGTTGTCCGAAAGCGGAATCTCCGTCGACAAGCCGGTTCCCGTCGAACGGGCGGTCTAGCGCCGCATTCCGGGCGGATTTGGCTGAGGCAGGTGCGTCGGCTATATTCGACGACTTCAGAAAGGATGAGATTGCGTCCCCATGGCCTCGCGTGACGACATCGTCATCGAAATCACACCGGAGGTGCTGCTCAAGGCCTACGCGTGCGGAATATTTCCCATGGCGGAGGCGGAAGACGATCCGGCGCTCTACTGGATCGAACCGCAACTGAGGGGCGTGCTGCCGCTCGATCGCGTGCACGTCCCGCGCCGGCTGGCGCGCACCGTGAGACAGGGTGTCTTCGAGGTCCGGGTCGATACCGATTTCGAGGGTGTCATACGCGGGTGCGGGGCGCAACGGCCAGGCCGGCAGACGACGTGGATCAACGAGAAGATCCGCAAGCTGTATCGGGCCCTGTTCCAGCGCGGGTATTGCCACACCGTGGAAACGTGGCGCGACGGGCAACTCGTCGGCGGGCTCTATGGCGTCGCGCTTGGCGGGGCGTTCTTCGGCGAGAGCATGTTTTCGACCGAGCGGGACGCGAGCAAGGTGGCGCTCGTGCACCTCGCCGGGCGACTGATAACCGGTGGTTTCACACTGCTCGATTGCCAGTTCATCACCGACCATCTCGCGCAGTTCGGAACGGAAGAGATCGAGCGCGATGCCTTCCATCTCCGTCTCGAGGAGGCACTCAAGATTCCCGCCGACTTCTTGAAACTGCCGGCAGACGCAGGCGGGCTTGAAGTGCTGGACATCATTGCGCGACACGCCGGGCGGAACGCATGACCGACGGCGAGAGGCGGCTCATCGAGCGGGATCCGGAGCATCAGGCGCGGCATGACGCTGCCATGCGCGAGGGCTACGTCGCGCGACGATACCGGGCTGCGTATTTCGGCGTAGCTATGTTCGGCGTCGTCGTCCTGCTTTGGATACTGCGGATCGTCGGCGTCATCTGATCAGAAGGGACGCAGCGGATGGACCGAGATCCACCCGCTTCGTCTGCTCATGATGCCATCAGGCGCCGGTCAGTTCAGTGATGACGGGCCGGGCGTGCGGCGTGCTTCTTCTTCGCCTTCGGCGGCATGATCACGCGGTCGATGACGTGAATGATGCCGTTCGAGGTCTTGATGTCGGTCTTGGTGACATTCGCGCCGGATACCTTCACACCCTTGCGCAGATCCACGGCGATGTCGGACCCCTGAACTGATTTCACGCCGAACTGTTTCGCCTTCGCGGCGGTGATGCGGCTCGCGGGATAGCTGCCGGCGACAACGTGGTACGTGAGGATCGACGTCAGCATTTTCTTGTTCTCGGGCTTCAGAAGGTTTTCGACTGTTCCCTTCGGCAGCTTGGCGAAGGCTTCATCGGTCGGCGCGAAGACCGTGAACGGTCCCTTGCCCTTCAGCGTGTCGACGAGGCCGGCCGCCTTGACGGCAGCGACCAGTGTGTTGAACGAACCTGCCTTCACCGCGGTGTCGACGATGTCCTGGGCGCGGGCAGATGCGCCACCCGCCACGAGGACCGGCGCGAGAATGGCGGCGGCGAATGTCATGCGAAGCGCTGCGTACATAAAAAAACCTCCGTTGGAGCGGGACGATACCGCTTCAACGGAGGCCGATCATGACCGGATCATTCGGCAGAGCCGGATAAATTTTTTCGTGATGTGTGATCCAGCGTGTCCCTGCGGGACGGCGACAGGTCAGTGCAGGTCGACACCAGTCGCGTCGGCGATCTCGTCACGGGTCACACCGGGGGCGAGTTCGACGAGCTTGAGGCCACCCTTGGTGACTTCCATGACGCCGAGATCAGTGATGATCAGATTGACGACGCCGACGCCCGTGAGCGGAAGATTGCACTTGGGAAGGATCTTCTTGTCGATAGAGCCGTCCTTCTTCTTGGCGGTATGCTCCATGACGACGACGACGCGCTCGACGCCGGCAACGAGGTCCATCGCGCCGCCCATGCCCTTGACCATCTTGCCCGGGATCATCCAGTTAGCGAGATCGCCGCTCTCGGATACCTGCATGGCGCCGAGGATGGCGAGGTCGATATGGCCGCCGCGGATCATGCCGAAGCTGTCGGCAGACGAGAAGATCGCAGAGCCAGGCAGCGTCGTGATCGTCTGTTTGCCGGCGTTGATGAGATCAGGGTCGACCTCGTTTTCCATCGGGAAAGGGCCGATGCCGAGCAGGCCGTTTTCGGACTGCAGCATGACGCTCATGCCGTCGGGGATGTAGTTCGCGACCAGCGTCGGAAGGCCGATGCCGAGGTTCACGTAGAAGCCGTCGCGCAGTTCCTTGGCGGCGCGCTGTGCCATCTGTTCACGGGTCCAGGCCATAGGTTGTCTCCAGGGAGCGAAAAGTGTTGATGCGTGATTAGTGAATTGTCACTCGCCAATCGCGAATGGTAGGTTCTCGCGAATGATTTCCCTTCGATTAGTTTTCTATTTGCATTGATCGCTAGCGGACCAACTATCTGCGGCGTACGATTCACGGAACTTCACTTTTGGATCCAGTCGTCCAATGCCATTAGCTGAACTGTACTCGGTCATTTTGATGTTGAGCTCAAGCCCGGGTGCCTTCTTCAGCATAATGAAGTCGAACGAACTGTTTTTGTGCTTCTCCCAGCCATCTCTTAACTTGGACTCGATCCGTTCGCTAAGCACATAGGCTGGCAACCAATCGTGCTCTACTTGAAGTGACCGCAGTTGTCCGTCCTTGAACCATCCAAGCATCTTCGCATTGCCGAACTTGAAATTCTCCAACAGCCATGGATAGCTCATTTCAACTAACACACATGAGCCTATGACTTTTCGACCTAGGATTTTGTTGGCTTGCTCCGAAGATTCGCCAAGATGAAGTGGTAGTTCAAACTCTGATTGCGTCATTCCGAAGCGAAAATAGTTCGCAATCCGCCACTCCGTCGCAACCGTTTCGGACGTTAGGAGCAAGACAATTCCGATCAAAACTGGAACTGACTTCCAAGTGTGCCATGGCAAAAAGTTGCAAGACATCGTGAGCCGCCACTCACACCCTTAGGCTTTGCGAACCGTGCGCTGCTCGATGCGCTTTTCCGGTGTCGCATTGAGAACGATGCGCTGGACGAAGATGCCGGGCGTGTGGATGTGGTCGGGGTCGAGGGCGCCCATCTCGACGATCTCCTCGACCTCGGCAATCGTGACCTTGCCGGCGGTGGCGACGTTCGGATTGAAGTTTCTCGCCGTCTTCCGATAGATCAGGTTGCCGCTCTTGTCGGCTTTCCATGCCTTGACGAGGGAGATATCTGCGGTGAGGGACCGCTCCATGATGTACTTCTGGCCGTCGAACTCGGCGACGGGCTTGCCTTCGGCGACGATCGTGCCGTAGCCCGTCTTGGTGTAGAAGGCCGGGATGCCGGCGCCGCCCGCGCGCAGCTTCTCGGCGAGCGTGCCCTGCGGGGTGAATTCGAGTTCAAGTTCGCCGGCGAGGAACTGGCGCTCGAACTCCTTGTTTTCGCCGACGTAGGACGAAATCATCTTCTTGATCTGGCGCGTCTCGAGCAGGAGACCCAGGCCGAAACCGTCGACGCCGGCGTTGTTGGAAATCGCGGTCAGGTTTTTCGCGC
The DNA here is from genome assembly GCA_035436725.1 of Hyphomicrobiaceae bacterium. GTDB lineage: Bacteria > Pseudomonadota > Alphaproteobacteria > Rhizobiales > Hyphomicrobiaceae > JABFRJ01. The sequence goes on along the minus strand of DAOMWV010000018.1, from coordinate 12,365 downwards.
CACTGTCGCGCAAGGCGGCGATCAGTGCCTCGGGAATTCCGCACAGGCCGAAACCGCCGACGGCGACCGTAATGCCATCCCGTGCGAGGCCTTTCAACGCCTCGGCGGCGCTCGGATACACCTTGTTCATCGCTCTAACGCTCCCAATGGTTAAGCTCGGGCCGTCTGGCCACGTCGGGTCAGGATCGGTGAGGCGGTAGCAGCCCCGACCGCAAAGATCAACGGGGAGCGGCCGGCCCGGCCCTTGCATTTCAACCGTCCGAAGGGCACGAACATCGGCCACGGCGGGCGGTGTGGACATGGAGTGGCGAGGCCGGTGCGACAGGCATTCACGATTGGCGGGGAGCAGATTGCGCCGGGGCAGCGACGGATCGTCGACATGCCGGTGTCGAAACTGTCCAACCATACGCCGGTGACATTGCCGGTCCATGTGCTGCACGGTATCCGGCCGGGGCCGACGATGTTCGTTTCGGCCGCTATCCACGGCGACGAACTCAACGGCGTCGAGATCATCCGGCGTCTGCTCCGCACCCTGCAACCGGGCAACATCAACGGCACACTGCTGTGCGTGCCGGTGGTCAATGCGTACGGCTTCATCGGCCGGTCACGGTATCTTCCGGATCGCCGCGATCTCAACCGCTCGTTCCCCGGCTCGTCGGGTGGCTCTCTGGCCGCACGTCTCGCGCACCTCTTCCTCAAGGAGGTCGTCTCGCGCTGCAGTTTCGGCATCGATCTGCACACTGCGGCGGTCCATCGCGTGAACCTGCCGCAGATCCGGTGCAGCATCGACAAGGACCGGCGAGCGCTCGACCTGGCCGAAGCCTTCGGGGCGCAGGTCGTTCTCGAAAGCCCTGATCGGGCGGGATCGCTGCGGAGGGCGGCGCGCGATATCGGTGTCGACGTGCTCGTCTACGAGGGCGGTGAAGGGCTCCGCTTCGACGAATTCGCGATCGCAGCGGGAACGCGGGGGATCGCCAACGTCATGCTGCATCGAGGCATGCTGGAACTGCCCGATGGTGTGGAGCCCGACAAGGCCGCCAGCCGTGGCGAGAGCGGCGTCCTTATCGCGAACGCGTCGAAGTGGGTCAGGGCACCGGACGGCGGAATCTTCCGTGCCGTCCGGACGATCGGCAACGCTGTGAGCACCGGGGACATCATCGGGTATGTGGCAAATCCGTACGAGGATAGCGAGGCTCCCGTGCGCTCTAGCGTACGCGGCATCATCATCGGGCGGACGACGCTGCCGATCGTGAACATGGGCGACGCGCTGTTTCACGTCGCATGGTCGGGCGACCACATGCCGGAGCGGCGGGCGGCCAAGGTTCACCTGCACCGCGAGGATCGCGACAGCGGGACCGAGCCGATCATGGACGAGGACGAGATCATCTGAGGATGCGCACCGGCGCGCCCGTCAGCGTGCGCCAGAGTATGCGCCGCTACGAGCCGACACGGCCTTTCGCCATGGTGCGGTGGAGCAGCAGGACCGGCCAGAGCCCGACGAGAACGATGGCCAGCGCGCCGGGTGCTGCAGTTTCGAACTCCTCGAGCGAGGCGGCCGCATAGACGGTCGTTGCAAGCGTATCGAAATTGAAGGGTCTGAGCAGGATCGTCGCCGGCAATTCCTTCATGCCGTCGACGAAGACAATGATGGCTGCGGTTCCGAGCGCGGGCACGATCAGCGGCAGGTGGATACGGCGGAGGGCCGACGCTGCGGTCTCACCTAGTGTGCGGGCGGCCGCATCGAGGTTCGGGGACAGACGTTCGAGACCGGCCTCGATCGCGCCGAGTGCTGCGGCGAGATAGCGGATGACGTAGGCGACGATGATGACGAAGACGGTTCCCGACAGCAGCAAGCCGGTCGATATGCCGAAGGTCTTGCGCATGAAGCCATCGACGGCATTGTCGATGCCGGCCAACGGGATCAAAAGACCGAGAGCCAGGACGGTGCCGGGCATGGCGTAGCCGACGCGGACGGTCAGATTGCCGAGCGTGACGATCCGGGACCGAAGCACGCGGGCTGCGTAGGCCAGGACGACCGCAAGGGCAACGGTCAGGACCGCAGCCACCGCCGCCAGCCAGAAGCTGTTCCAGACAGCGACGGCGAATTTCGTCGTCCAGATAACGTTCGCATGGCCGATGGAGGAACGCAGCAGCACCAGGGCTGGAATGACGAAGCCGACGAGAACCGGCATGGCGCAGGCAAACGTCGCGAGCCACGCCCGCCAACCGCTCAGTTCCTCGGGGACGATCGCCCGGATGCGCTGCGTGGTGTCGCGTTGGGTGCCACGGCCCCTCCCGATACGCTCGGCGGCGACCAGGACCAGAACGAAGCCGACTGCCAATACTGCGAGCTGGGCCGCGCCCTCCAGGCTGCCGCGCTGAAGCCAGGTTGCATAGATCGCGACGGTGAAGGTCTCGACGCCGAGGTACTGTACGGCGCCGAAGTCACTCATCGCCTCCATGCAGGCGAGCGCGGCGCCAGCGGCAATCGCAGGGCGCGCCAGCGGCAGGACGACAGACCATAACGCGCCCGTCTGGGACCGGCCGAGCGTGCGCGCCACCTCGAGCACGCAGACGGATTGAAGCAGGAAGGCAGCGCGGGCGGCGAGGTAGACATACGGATAGAGAACAGCCGACAGGACGAATACGGCGCCGAGCGTCGACCGCATTTCCGGAATCAGCATGTTGGCTGCCTTCGGGCCGAGCAACGAGCGGGCGGCGGTGTGGACCGTGCCGGAATAATCGAGAAGTTCGACGAAGCAATAGGCGGCGATGTAGGTCGGGATCGCCAGCGGCAGCACGAGCAGCCGATCGAGAAGCGCGGACCCGGGAAAGCGGTACATCGTCACGAGCCAGGCGGCCGTGGTGCCGATGCTGATCGTGAAGATGCCGACGCCGGCAAGCACGACGAGTGTCGTCGTGGTAGCGCGCGGCAGGATCGTCGAGGCGAGATGGGCGAACTGACCGCCGCCCGGCTTCAGGGCGAGCCAGACGATGGTTGCGATCGGCACGAGAACAAGAATGATGATCGCGGCGATGCCGATGCGGCCGAGAAGCTCGGACAACGGCATGGAGATGGCCGCCCAGGCCCGCTTCCTGCTCGCATATCTGGCGGCACCTGCTGTCACGTCGTCGCGATTCCCGTGTCACCGGCCCGGAGTGCGGACCACGGTGGTCTTTGCCAGAATGGCGCGGGCCTTGGCAATGGCGGTGGTGCGGTCTGGGGCGAGAGATACGTTGTCCTGCCGCAGCAGCCCCGACCGGTGGAGCGTGACCCTGGGTTGGCCGGAGAGCCCTGCGACGACCACGCGGCATCCCCGGCCGGATGCAGCGGCGACGAGTTCCTCGAGTACTTCGGTCACGGTCGCGTCGATCAATGGTACTTCCGCGAGGTCGAGAACCAGGACGCGGGCGTCCTGGCTGCCGACCCGGAGCGCATCGGCCACACGGGTCGATTGGCCGAAGAACAGCGGCCCCCTGAACGTCATGACGCGCAGGGCCTCGTGCTGGTCGTCGGGTGCATGGTCAGGTGCCGTGACGACCTCGGGCTTCTCGATGCCGGCGACCTCGGCCATGCGATGCATGAAGAAGATCGAGGCGAGCACGACACCGGTTGCAATGGCGGTGTTCAACTCGGCGAAAACCGTCAACGACAGCGTCGCGAGCAGAACGATGAGATCGTCGCGCGGCGCCCTGGTCATGAAATGCCAGAGGGTCTTCGGCTCGACCAGACGCCAGCCGACGGTCATCAGGACGGCTGCAAGCGCGGGGAGGGCGAGATACTTCACGAGCGGTGCGGCAGCCGCGACCATGGCCAGCAGGAACACACCGTGGAGCATGCCGGATACCGGTGTCTGCCCGCCTGCCGAAATGTTCGTGCCCGTTCTCGCGATGACGCCTGTGACGGGCATGGCCGCAAACAGTGCGGAAGCGATGTTGGCGACGCCTTGGCCGAGGATCTCGGCATTCGGGTTGTGGCGCGTGCCGGCCAGCGCGTCGGCCGTTACCGCCGAAAGCAGGCTCTCGACACCGATCAGCAGGGCGAGTGTCAGCGCCGTGGGCAGCAGGTCGAGGATGGTGGCGAGATCGGTCGCCGGCAGTGCCGGTGCCGGCAGTCCACGCGGCATCTCGCCATAGCGACCGCCGATGGTCGGCAGGTCGATGCCGAGTGCAACCGCGCCAGCCGAGACGATCGCAATGGCCAGCAACAGACCGGGCAGTCTCGGGGCGAACCGGCGGAAGCCCTGGATCAGCAGGATCGTGACGATGCCGGCGAGGATGGCGGCAACCGACCACGTTGGGCGGGCTGCCCAGATATCCTGGAGCTTGTGCAGGACTTCGCTCGAGACCTTGCCGGGCATGCCGACGAAATCGCGAAGCTGGCCGACAAGAATGAGAACGCCGACGCCTGTCGTGAAGCCGAGGATCACCGGTCCCGGCACGTATTTTATGTAGTCTCCAAATCGAAACAGTGCGGCTGCGACCAGAAGGGCCCCGGCAATGAATGTCGCCGTGACGAGGCCCGGCAATCCCTTGGTGTTGACGATCTCGGCCACGATGACGATGAACGCGGCGGCCGGCCCACCAACCTGGAGGCGACTGCCGCCGAGGAGGGAGACGAAAAATCCGCCGACGATGGCGGTGACGAGGCCGACCGACGGCTGGACGCCGGAACCGATCGCGATGGCGAGTGACAGTGGCAGGGCGAGTATGGCGACGGTCAGGCCGGCGAATGCGTCGGCTGCGAATTTTGCCGACGAGTATCCCTCGCGCAATGCCACGACAGACGCCGGTGTGAAGGCCGAGAGGTAGTTTTTCACCTGATGCCTGGTGGGCATGGCGAGGCCAGCGCGGCCCGCGCGCCGCTTAACCTGACGCATCGGTTGTCCCTTCAAATCACGACGTCACGAAGTAACGGCGGCGAACCGAAAGATAGAGCAGCAGGGAGGCGACCTGCAAGGCGAGGAAGAAGCCGAAGGCTGCGACGTAAGCGTCCTTGGCATAGCCGCCGCCAGCCGAGCGCGGGAACAGGTCGATGATGTAGCCGATGGCATACTGGACGAGAAAGGCCGTCATGAAGAGCAACAGGTTGACGGCAGTATTCGAGCGGCCGGCGAGGGCTGCGCCGAAGTGGGTCGACAGCCAGGGATAGGCCAGGATCGCGACCTGACCGGTCATGCCGAAGACGAGCCAGGCGATGAAACGCAGCGGCACGACATCGAAAACGATCAGGGCCTGAGACACGATGAAGGCCACGATGAAGCCGATCATCACGTCGAGATTGTGCACACCCCGCCGGCCGAGCCAGTCGGCGATCGTCCCTGACACCAGGATACCGACGAAGAAGCTCGCCGCCATCCAGAAGAGCACGCCGGCGACACCCTCGCGATCGAGGCCGGCGATGTCACGCAGCCAGGGTGCGGCCCACAGGGTCTGAATGGCGATGTGGGTGCCCGCGGTCGTGCACAGGAGTGGAACGATGAGCCAGAACTGACGATCGGAATAGATCTGGCCGACAGCACGCAGAGAGTTGCGCAGCGTGTCGGAGCCGAGCGAGTTCTTCTTTTCCGGCACCGTGACGAAGATGATGCAGGCGACAACGGCCGTGGCTGCGGCGAGCACGAGAAAGACATTGCGCCAGCCGTAAAGTCGCACGGCCCACTCGGTCGGCTGTGTCGCGACGAGGAGACCGATCGCGCCCATCGACATGACGAAGGAGTTGGCAAGCGCGCGGCGCTCGGGTGGCACCCACATCACCACCGCCTTGAAGCCGGCCATCAGGCCACCGGCGACGCCGAGGCCGATGACTGCACGTGCGATGGTCAGGCCAAAGGCGGTCGATGACGACGCGAACGCCACCGCTCCGGCCGCCGCAATGAGCAGAAGACAGAACTGGACGCGGCGCGGTCCGTATCGATCGAGCAGAATTCCGAGCGGGAGCTGGCAGATGGAAAACGCGAACAGGTACGCAGCAGTCAGCAGGCCGAGGTCGGACGCCCGCAAGCCGAGTTCAGACACGAGGTCGGGGGAGACGACGGCGTTCACGGCCCGGAACAGGTAGGAAAAAAAATAGCCGAGACCAAACGGCATGAGGGCGAACAGGGCGGTCCGGACCGGACCGAGGCCTTCCTGTGCCGTTTCGGATCGTGCTGACACGTTCTGTCTCCCCTCCCCTTTACCAGCGCGCTCACGGCGCGGCCGGCTGCTGGCGCTCGAAGCGCCAGTCCTGTCACCGATATACAGGCCGAGCCCGGCGCAGCGTCAATGGCGGAGCCGTGCCGCTTTGAGCAGGCAGGCCATCCCGTGGCGCACGGAGACGCGCCGACACTTACTCGAGCAGATGGCCGCCATCGTACATACAGGCGATCCGGCCGAGTGCCGCCCGGCCGCGATCGGATGTCAGGAACGCGCCGAGATCGGCCGGCTGGGCGGCCGCATCCCGACGGGGCCACTCTGCTGTCCCGGCAAGGCCGGCCGCTCCCGACCCGGCATTTCGCGCCGACGCCTCGAGCCCGGATGCGAGGAGCTCAGTCAGAACATCCGGTGGCAGACGCGTCAGGTTGGCCATGAGACCGGCGACCAGCGCGTCGGCGAGCGCACGATCGGGATGATCCGGCCGTTCGGCCGCGCGACCGCAGTCCCAGAGGTGGGCTGCCGCGTCCCAGGGAAGCGGTGCCTTCGGAAAACGCCCTGCGAGCTCGCGCTTTTCCCCGGCGACATAATAGCGATTGAGGTTGTCGAAGAAGACGAACTCGTAGCCGCCCTGCCGGAGCGTCGCGTCCCACGGTTTCCAGTGATCGTCCTTGGCATTGGGATTGACGGCTTCGACGAGGATCACTTCGGGGCGGTGGCGTGAGAGATCGAGGCCTGCGATCACATCCGCCTCCGCACCTTCGACGTCGATCTTGAGGAACCGGATCGCGCCGAGATTCGCGTCGTCGATGAGATCGGAGAGCGGACGCACGCGGCGCCGGATCGTCCTGTAGGCTGCGCCGTATTGCTTTGCGCTGGCGGCGTTTTCGATGTTGGCGCTCGAAAGGCCGTGCAGACCTTCGACGACGTGGAAGTCGATTTCGCCGCTCGTTCTGCCGGCAAGATGCGCGATCACGGCGTCGCGCGGCCGGATAGCCGCATAGGCGTTGGCCAACTTCTCCTGCGGCTCGACGACGAGGCCACGCCAGCCCTTGAGATAGAACCAGAACGAGACGTTGTCGGCCACGGGATGGCCGCCGCCCACGTCGACATAGGCGCCCTGATCGACGTCCCGGAATACCTGTTCGAGTACGTAGTCCTCGAGGTTCTGGGCGTAGGAAAGCAGCATCGGCGGACCTTTTTTCTTGATCGGACCGAAGGAACCGGCCAAATCCCGGTGGTTTTATGGACAAACGCCCCGGCACACGCAAGGCAAGCCGCAATGACCTCCAGATCCCCCGCCCTGATCGAGCACTTCTCGGAGATCGCGGGCCGATACGACGTGCTGCTCTGCGACGTGTGGGGGGTCGTGCACGACGGCAAACGGGCGTTCGATGCCGCGAACGATGCGCTGACGCGGTTTCGCGCAAAGGGCGGCACGGTCGTGCTCGTGTCCAATGCGCCGATGCCGGGCGACGCGGTGGCGGCGCTCCTGGATCGACTAGGCGTTCTGCGGTCGGCCTGGGACGAGATCGTGACGTCCGGCGACATCTCGCTCAGGTATATCTCGGAGCGCGGCTACCGGCGGGTCTACGGTATCGGACCTTTGCCACGCGACGCCTCGTTCTTCGACCGACTGCCGGGGCGCGTCACGGACATCGCGGCGGCCGACTGCGTCGCATGCACGGGTCTCGTCGACGACCGCCGGGAAACGGCGGAAACGTATCGGCCATTGCTAGAATCCGCGCTTGGCCGTCGCGTCCCGTTCGTCTGCGCCAATCCCGATCTCGCGGTGCATGTGGGACATGACTTGCTGCCGTGCGCCGGAGCCATCGCCGACCTTTACGAGAAGATGGGCGGGCCGGTCGTCTGGGCGGGGAAGCCGCACGCTTCGGCGTATCAGACCGGGCTCGACGTGGCTCAGCGGATTCGTGGCAGTACGATCGACAAGCGCCGCGTGCTCGGCATCGGCGATGCGGTGCGGACCGATCTGGCGTCGGCGGCGGGGGCTGATGTCGACGGGCTTTTCATCGCGTCGGGGCTGCATCGCGATGACGTGATGCGAGCGGGGCGCGTCGATGTAGCCGCAGCGCGCCGCCTGCTCGATGAGGCGAATATGACAGCAATCGGCGTGATGGCCGCGCTCAAGTGGTGAGCACCCTCGCGTAGTTTCTCCGGGCTGACGTGAGCCGCGATCGTTGCCGGGTGCCTACGGATTATGTCGCAGGCATCATGGCCGCGCACGTCCGGTAGCGGTTACTTCCTGGCGGGCGGTGGGGCTTTCGCGGGCGGCGGCGTGTCCGCAGGCTGGAAGCCCGAAAACGTCATGTCGGGTGACGACGTATTGTGCCGCGAGAGGGAATTGCGGCCGGCCCAGACGCTCGTGCCGGTTGCGCGCGTGAAGCTCATGACCGGCTCCTGACGCCAGCTGCGCGCGCCCTTCTCCTTGACCGCGACATGGGCGACGTCGTTGTTGAACTCCGTCACGTACATCGAGCGCAGCATGGCAAAGGGGCGACCGCTGACGCCTTGCGAGAACTCGACGTCGAGGGCGTGACGGTCACGGTCGAGCGTTGCCAGTTTCACTGTTGCGGTCCCGCCGCGTTCGAAGGTCAGGGTGAATGTGCGGCCTTCCGGTTTGAATTCGATGTCCTTGATCTTGACGATCGGGCGGCCCTCCTCGACGACAGGGCCGACGAGGAACGACGAACCGAACGCGGTGGGCGCGCGGCCCTCCGGGGCGAGCGGGCGGATGCGCCAGTAGCCGTCCTGCGGATAAAGGACGAGTGTTTCTTCGCCGCCCATCGGACGGATGACCCAGAGCTGGAGAAGATGGAGGCCCTCGAACGTGCGGTCACCGACGCGAACGCTCGCGGTCGAGGGGCGCCAATAGGTCGGGAGTGTCCAGCCGACCAGCCAGAAATCGGGCTCTTCGTAGAGGGTCTGGCGACGGGTCTTGGTGAGACCGCTCTGGAAGACCGGATCGTCCTTCATGTCGCAGGCGGTCCAGTCGGCTTCGAAGCTGTCCTTCTGCATGGCGCCGATGTAGGCGGGATGGGTTGCCTCGATGCGGAACTTGCGGACTGCGGGCGCGGTCAGCGCGAGCGTGACATTGTCCTTTTCGGCGCAGAGCACCGGCTCGGACTGATTGACAATCTCGACGGCAAGCGGATCTGCGGCGCGCGCTACGACTGGAGCCGAGACCAGTGCGGCGAAAAGAAGGGAGAGCGCACCGAGGCGCTGTGCCATGTCAGAGCAACGTCGCATACACGTCTCCGGAATTGGCGGCATGCGGCAGGGCCTCGATGTGGGCGACCATATCGGTGCCGGACACGGGTGCGGCGAAGGTCAGCTTCTGGCTCTCGCCGAGCGCGATGTTGTAGGCGTAGTTGCCGAGCGACGAGATGCGGCGGATGCAGTCGTAGGCGACGTCGCGCTGGATGGTGGTGAACTCGAAGGAGAGAGCCGGCAGCGGTTTTGTCAAGCCTTCGAGGACGCTGCCTTCGAAGCCCTCGACGTCTATCTTGACGAAGCGGGGCGCGCCGTACCTGGCGATCAGAGCATCGAGCGTCGTAACGGGTACGCGGATCTGGCTGTCCCAGGCCTGGCCTTCCCAGCCACCGGCGCCGGCAGCGGCGCGGACAAAATCGGCCGACGCGGTGGTGACCGTCGGGTTCTCCGTATTGATGTGCAGGACCAGTTCGCCGGGGCTGGCGCCGCACGCGCTCTCGACGAGTGTTACGTCATTGTCGCCGGCATAGAGCGTGCGAATGACATGGGCGCACAGCGGCTGGGGCTCGAGCGCGACGACACGGGCACCGCAACGCCGGAACGAGCCGATGCGATCGCCGACGTGGCTGCCGATGTCGAAGGCGAGATCGCCGGGCCGCAGGATCGTGGCGTAGAGCCGGTCCATGGCGGCGTCGCGCGGCGCATCGCCATAATAGACATCGAGCGAGCGGTGCAGGGTTTTCAAGCCGGGGTCGGCGCGCAGTCTTGCGACAGCTTCAGCGATCTTGTTGTCGGGCATTTCCAGATGGACCTCGGTTACCTGCTCACACTGCGGATTTGCGGCGGCGGAGAAGCCGCCAGATTTGTGGCCCAAACAGGGCGATGGCCGCAAGAACCAGCAGGGAAAGTGAAAGCGGGCGTGTGAACAACACCGTCACATCGCCCTGACTGATGGTCATTGCCTGGCGGAAGTTCTGTTCGGCGAGCGGGCCAAGGATCATGCCGACGATGACGGGAGCGGTCGGGAAATCGAACCGGCGCATGAAGAGCCCGATGATGCCGATGGTATAGAGCAGGATGAGATCGACAATCGACTGGCTGATGCCGTAGGTGCCGATGGTCGCGAACATGAGGATGCCGCCGTAAAGCAGCGGCTCTGGGATTTTCAGGATTTTCACCCAGAGGCCGACGAGCGGCAGGTTCAGGACCAGCAGCATGATGTTGCCGATGTAGAGCGAGGCGATCAGGCCCCAGACGAGGTCCGGCTGCTGCTGGAAGAGAAGAGGTCCCGGTGTGATGTTGTAGCTCTGGAACGCGGACAGCATGATCGCGGCGGTGGCCGAGGTCGGCAGCCCGAGCGCCAGCATGGGGACGAGAACGCCCGCCGCGGACGCGTTGTTCGCGGCCTCCGGCCCGGCGACACCTTCGATCGCGCCCTTGCCGAACTCTTCCGGCTTTCTCGCGAATTTCTTTTCGACGAAATACGAGAGGAACGTCGGGACCTCCGAGCCGCCGGCCGGCATGGCGCCGATGGGGAAGCCGATGGCCGAGCCGCGCAGCCACGGCTTCCAGGACCGCGACCAGTCCTCGCGGTTCATCCAGATGGAATCCTTGATCTCGATGACCTCGGCGGGGCCATCCTTTTTGCGCAAGGCGAGGTAAAGGGTCTCACCGATGGCAAAGAGCCCAACGGCGACGACGATGACGTTGATGCCGTCGCTGAGTTCGGTGACGCCGAACCAGAAGCGGGGTTGGCCGGTCTGCAGATCGATGCCGATCATGCCGAGGAACAGGCCGAAGGCGAGGCTCGTCAGGCCGCGCGTGGGGGACGCGCCGAGCACAGCGGACACGGTGACGAAGGCGAGCATCATCAGGGAAAAGTATTCGGCCGGACCGAAGTTCAGCGCGAAGTCGACGACGGGCACGGCTAGAAAGGTCACGCCGATCGTGCCGATGGTGCCGGCGACGAAGGAGCCGATGGCGGCGGTGGAGAGCGCCGCACCGGCGCGACCGCGCTTCGCCATCTGGTTGCCTTCCATCGCCGTGACGATGGTCGCACTTTCGCCGGGCGTGTTCAGAAGGATCGACGTGGTCGAGCCGCCGTACATGGCGCCGTAGTAGATGCCGGCGAACATGATCAGGGCGGCGGAGATGTCGACCTTGTAGGTCAGCGGCAGCAGGAGAGCGATCGACAGTGCGGGGCCGATGCCGGGGAGGACGCCGACTGCCGTGCCGACGAAGACGCCGATGAAACACCACATCAGATTGTAGGGCGTCAGCGCGATGGCGAAGCCGTTCAGAAGGAGATCGAGGGTTCCCATCAGAGCAACCCCTCGATCAATCCGGAGCCGATCTTGTAGCCGAGCACGCGGTCGAAGCCGATGTATGCGGCAACGGCGAGTACGGCTGCGATGACGGCGTCACGCAGGATCCTCGTCGAGCCGAAGGCGCGGGCGGTGCAGACGAAGAGCAGGATCGAAGAGAGGATGAAGCCGACGCGGGCGATGAGCAGTACGTTCAACGCCAGACCCAGACCGAGCCAGCCGAGCGACCGCCAGTCGATGTCGGCGGTGCGGTCGTGTTCCCAGCCGCCGCGCAAGCCCTCGATCGTGAGGATCGAACCCATCACGGCGAGCAACGTCGCCGCCAGCCACGGGAATGCCTTCGGTCCGACGCGGGCGTAGATCGCGTTCTCCGGAATGACCGTCGTCTGCCAGGCGACAACGCCGGCCAGGGCGAGGACCGCCAGACCGAACAACGTATCCGGCCAGCAGGGCCGGCGACCGTCGGATCGGGCTTCGGATGTCGGCACGGCAACTACTCCCCGGAAACGAATCGCCCCGCTTGCCGAGGTCCATTTTTCGCAAAGCCTAGACCGCCGTCCGGAAAAAGGAAACGGCCCAGGCTCAATCGCCCGGGCCGCTCCGAAGGTAACAGATCTGCCGCGCTCACGGTCAGGTCGCGAGACCGAGATCCTTCAGGATGCCGGTGATGCGCGTGAT
>DAOMWV010000017.1:0-25649 GCA_035436725.1 Hyphomicrobiaceae bacterium | reverse complement strand
CCATTCAGGCTGGCCTCGACACCTTCCCCGGCCTCGCCCACCGCATGGAAATCCTCGGCCGCATCGGCCGCGTCCTCGTCGTCAACGACAGCAAGGCAACCAATGCCGACAGCACCGAGAAGGCGCTGGCGAGCTACGACCGCGCCATCTACTGGATTGCCGGCGGCACACCCAAGGAAGGCGGCATCAAGCCGCTCGCGCGCTATTTCCCGCGTGTCGCCCGCGCCTATCTCATCGGCAAATGCGCGTCCGATTTCGCATCGACCCTCGACGGCAAGGTCCCGCACGAGATTTCAGCGACCCTCGACACGGCCCTTGCCCACGCGCTCCGCGACGCCGCGGTCTCCGCAGACGCCGAACCCGTCGTGCTTCTTTCGCCCGCCTGCGCGTCCTACGATCAATACAAGAGCTTCGAGCACCGCGGCGACCACTTCCGCTCGCTGTTCGTCACGGCACGCGACGCATCTGCTCTCGCCGAAGTCGGAGAGAGTTCCGCAGGTTCCGCTGTAAGGCATACGCTCCAATCGGGCGAGGCGTCTTCATCCGGCCCCGCCCCAACGCCGAAGTCGAAATCCATGTCCAACGCAACAAACCGCAACGTCATGCTCTCCGCCGGAGGCACCGGCGGCCACCTGTTCCCCGCGATGTCGCTGGCCCAGGAACTCGCCCGCCGCTCGATCACCGTCGATCTCATTACCGACATGCGCGGCGACCGCTACGGCGCCGACTTCCCCGCCCGCAAGGTCTACCAGGTCCCCTCCGCCACCATCAAAAGCCGCAATCCCTTCTCTCTGGCTCAAACCGCCTTCAAACTTGCGCGCGGTGTCGGTGCCGCCCGTTCGATCCTCCGCTCGGTCCGTCCCCAGGCCATTGTCGGCTTCGGCGGCTACCCTACAATTCCGCCGATGACAGCGGCCACATTGATGGGCATTCCCTCCGCCATCCACGAGCAGAACGCCGTCCTCGGCCGCGCCAACAAGATGCTCGCCAACCGCGTGGACATGATCGCCACATCCTTTGAAGACGTGCTGGGTCTCGAAAGGCTCGCCTCCAAAACACGCTTCACCGGCAATCCCGTACGCGACAACGTCATTACTGCCAGCCACGAACCCTACGTCGCCCCCGAGCCCGGCGGCCCCTACAAGATCCTGATCTTCGGCGGCAGCCAGGGCGCCCGCTTCTTCGCCGACGCCGTCCCCGCCGCTCTCGCTTCGTTCGGCCGCGATGTCGCCGCCAACATCCATGTCGTTCAGCAGGCGCGCGATGAAGACCTCGCTCGTGTGAGTGCCGCCTATTTCACGGCCGGCATTTCGGCCGACGTCGCCCCCTTCTTCACCGATCTGCCCGCACGCATTGCCTCGGCTCACCTCGTTATCGGCCGCGCCGGCGCGTCCACCACGGCCGAACTCACCGTCATCGGCCGCCCGTCGATCCTCGTGCCGCTCCCCCACGCGCTCGACAACGATCAGTTGAACAACGCACGCCGTCTTCAGGCAGCCGGCGCGGCACTTCTCTGCGAACAGGCGACACTGACCACAGAGAAGCTCGCTACCGAGATCAGTCGTCTTCTGGAGCAGCCCGGCCGCCTCGCCTCGATGGCGCTGTCGGCCAAGCGCATCGGGCGCCCCGACGCCGTCTCCCGTCTCGCCGACCTCGTCGAAGAACTCGTCTCCCGCAACTCACGCTCGGTCTGAAGCGGTTCGCTCAGTGTTTCGCACTCAAGAGAGTGCGGATGACGGGGGCATGAGTTTCGATCCGAAGCGAAGTCACACTCACCCGCCTCGTGCGCATAGCTTGGTCGTCGCGAGTGCTCCCTCTCCCTCGAGGGTGATGAAAACTATACATGCCGCAGTCGATTGGAAATCGCTTAAGTTGTCGCCTAGCTCTCATCAACGAAGCCTCGACGCGCGGATGTCTGGGTCCCGGGCACACGGCCCGGGGTGACAGTTGGGGACGTAGAGCGTGTTGCGCACTCTTTTGCCTTCTCCCCTTGGGGAGAAGGTGCCCCGCAGGGGCGGAAGAGGGGGCCTTGCTTCCTCGCGCGGGTGCTATGTCGGCACCCGAAGGCCCACTAAAAGTGTCGGCACTCGAAGCGCATTCAAGAGAGCGCGGATGTTGGGGGAATTGCGCAGTGCCGAAACTAGAAATCCGGCCACCCGCGGTCCTTATCGCTCATCTCCGTCACCGCGAGCGGCCACTCGATCCCGAAGGCCGTATCATCGTGCCGCGCCCCGCGCGCTGCATCCGGAGCGTAGAACTCTGAGATCAGGTATCCGACGAGCACGTCGTCGGTCAGCGTCTGGAAGCCGTGCGCAAAACCCTTCGGAATATAGAGCTGATATTCGTTGTCCGCTGACAGTTCGAACGCCTGCCACGCCCGATACGTGCGCGAGTTCGGATCGATATCGACGATCACGTCGACGATCGCGCCCTTGAGACAGCGCACGACCTTCACCTCGCCATGCGGCGCCGCCTGCCAGTGCATGCCACGAACCGTGCCGCGCCGCGCCGAAAACGACGTCGAATGCTGCACGAACCCCGTCTCGAGACCTTCCGCCTCAAACTCCCTCGCACAATAGGTCCGCATGAAATAGCCCCGCGCATCGCGCGCGCGATCGGGAACGATGAGCCGCGCTCCCGCGAACCGTGTGGTTTCGAACTTCATGTTGGCCTCGCCAGGTCCAGCACCCGCCCGGAGGGGGACCGGAGCGTCACTACCCGTCGATCGTCGCAATCTCCGGTGCAACTACGCCTTTCGGTCGATCCCGCCCGCCACCGAACGAGGCCCACCGCCGTCGCCGTACATGGTGCTGACCGCCCGACGTACACGCACGCATCGATTGACCACCTCGCGCCGCACCCGCCCCGCCTCGATCATGCTCTTCCATGAGAGTTCGGTACGCGCTCGTCGTATCGCGCCGCTCAATGGGAAAATGTCGGGACGGAGACGATCGATGACCGCAGTATGGATCGACGCCAGATTGGACGATGATGCGACCCGCGCCGCCCTCCACAAGGGCGACATCGTGATTCTCGCGCCGACGCCGGCATCGAGGGCCATGGCCGAACTCGCCCGCGACATGCTCGAGAAGGCCTTCGCCCCGCATCATCCCGAAACCGTGCACGAGCACCTGACGCCCGAGGAGGTCGCAGCCCTCCTCGCTACGCTGAAGCCCACCTTCATCCATCATCCCGACAACAAGAAGCTCATCCCCCAGTTGATGACCGAGCACGGCGTCGATGTCGACAAACTCTACTTCGACGTACCGCGCTTGCGGTCAGCCTATCCGTCACACTTCCTGACGACCGGCATCGCCTACGCGTTCCATCCCCACCGCGACACCTGGTATTCGGCGCCCCAGTGTCAGATCAACTGGTGGTTTCCCATCTATCCGCTCAAGGCGGACAACTGCATGGGCTTCTATCCCCGTTACTTTGCCGAGCCGGTCGCCAATAATTCCGAGATCTACAACTACTACGACTGGAACACGAAGAACCGCGCCTCCGCTGCCGCGCACGTCAAGTCCGACACGCGCGAACAGCCAAAGCCCCAGCAGTCGCTCGAGCCCGTCACCGTTCGCTACATCCCGCCTCCCGGCGGCATCATCCTCTTTTCCGGATCCCAGCTCCACGAGAGCGTACCCAACATCACCGGCGTCGCCCGCTACAGCATCGATTTCCGCACCGTCCACATGGACGACCTTCTTCGCGGTCTTGGCGCACCCAACGTCGACAATCGCTCCACCGGCACCACCATGCGTGACTATCTCAATGCGCGCACGCTGGCCCACATCCCCGAAGAGATCGTCGCGAAATACGACGACGGGACCGCCGGTGACGGCAAGGTCCTGAACTACAATGAAGTCGTCAAAGGCCAGGTTGCGGCCGAGTAACTGCGGAGCAAGTCCAATGAACGATGTGCCTGCTCCCTCCACAGTCCGATCGGGTGCGACAGCCCTTGCCCCGCCCGGCTGCGCCTGCCGTCTGTGTGGCACGACCTTGCGTCATACCCTCGTCGATCTCGGCATGTCGCCGCTCTGCGAGAGCTTCATCAAGATCGAGGACGTCGACGCGATGGAGCCGTACTTCCCGCTCCACGTCCAGGTCTGTCACGTCTGCTATCTCGCCCAGTTGAAAGCCTACGTGACGCCAGATCACATCTTCCGCGAGTACGCCTACTTTTCCTCGTACTCCACATCGTGGGTCGCCCACGCGAAACACTACTGCGAGATGATCACGCAGCGCCTGTCGCTCGGTCGTGAAAGTCTCGCAGTAGAATTGGCCAGTAACGACGGCTATCTGCTCCAGCATTTCCTGCCGCTCGGCGTACCCGTGCTCGGCATCGAGCCCGCCCGCAACGTGGCAGCCGTCGCCGTCGGCAAGGGTATCGAAACCATCACCGAGTTCTTCGGTGTCGACCTCGCCCGAGACCTAGTTGCCAAAGGACGAAAGGCCGACCTCATCGCCGGCAACAACGTGCTCGCCCAGGTCCCCGACCTCAACGACTTTGTCGGCGGCATGAAGATCCTGCTGAAGCCGCAGGGCACGATCACGCTGGAATTCCCCCACCTCCAGCGCCTCATGGACGAGAACCAGTTCGACACCATCTACCACGAGCACTTCTCGTACTTCTCCGCCCTATCGATGGTCGAGATCGCGCGCCGCCACGGGCTCGTCTTCTACGACGTCGAGGAATTGCCGACCCATGGCGGTTCGCTGCGCGTCTATCTCGCCCATGTCGAAAGCGGACGGTCTCAGAGCCCCGCCGTCGAAGCGCTTCTCGCCCGTGAGCGGTCCGCCGGTCTTGACCGCATGGACACCTACGCCGGCTTTTCCGACCAGGTGCGCCGGACGAAGCGCAACCTCCTGTCGTTCCTCATCGCTGCGAAGAACGACGGCAAGCGCATCGTCGGCTACGGCGCGCCGGGCAAAGGCAACACACTCCTCAACTACTGCGCCATCGGCACCGACTTCCTCGACTTCACCGTCGACCGCAATCCCTACAAGCACGGCCGCGTCACCCCCGGCATGCACATCCCGATCCATCCCGTCGCGGCCCTCGATGAAGCCCGCCCCGACTATGTCCTCGTCCTGCCGTGGAACCTGAAGAACGAGATCATCGCGCAGATGAGCCACATTGGAAGTTGGGGCGGGAAGTTCGTCGTACCCATTCCCGAAGTCGAAGTTGTCACGCCGGAAGCACCGGCACGAGGGAGGACATCATGAAAGTCGTCCTGTTCTGCGGGGGGCTCGGCACCCGCATCCGCGAGTATTCCGAGCAGATTCCGAAGCCGATGATCCCCGTCGGCCAGCAGCCGATCCTCTGGCACGTCATGGACTACTACAGTCGCTACGGCCACCGCGACTTCGTCCTCTGCCTCGGCTACAAGGCCAACATCGTCAAGGACTACTTCCTCAACTACAAGCCCCAGGCTCATGTCGATTGCGTCGTCTCCGGCGGCGGCGCGCGCATCGAGTATCTCGGCCGTCTCCCCGAGGACTGGCGCGTCGCCATGATCGACACTGGCGTCTGGCGCAACATCGGCGAGCGTCTTTGGGCTGTGCGCGAACACGTCAAGGGCGAAGAAATGTTCCTCGCCAACTATTCCGACGGCCTCTGCGACATCGACCTTGATGACCTCGTGCGCCGCTTCAAGGCCTCCGACAAGGTCGGTGCCTTCGTCGCCATCCGCCCGCCGCTGACCTATCACCTCGCCGACATCGACGACAGCGGTCGCGTCCGCGAGTTCCGCACCTCGGACCGCTCCGACATCTGGATCAACGGCGGCTACTTCATCTTCCGCCCGGAAATCTTCGACTACATGCGCGAGGGCGAGGAACTCGTCGTCGAGCCCTTCGGCCGCCTCATCGCCGAGGACAAGCTGATGGCGTTCAAGCACGAAGGCTTCTGGCGCTCGATGGATACGCTCCGCGACCGCCAGATGCTGGAAGACATGGTCGAGCAGGGACGCATGCCGTGGCGCGGTTCCGACAGCATTGCAAATCGCCCCCGCAAGGCGGGCTGACCAGTCACATTTGCGTCACGGAAGCGGCGTATGAGATGTCTCCATGAAATCGGCTCCGGGAAGCGGCTTACAGTGGTCGCTCTCGGGGCCCACTCGGATGATATCGAGATCGGAGCCGGGGGAACGATCCTCGATCTGTGCGCCAGTGGCGTGGATCTCGATATCCATTGGTGTGTTTTGAGCGCGGTCGGCCGCCGCGAAGAGGAAGCGAGGGCTTCTGCCCATAGCTTCCTCGAACGCGCCGCCACACACCAGATAGATTGCGCCTCCTTTCGCGACGGCTATTTCCCTTACGCCTCCGACCTGAAGGACTGGTTCGAACGGCTCAAGACGCGCTGCCCCACTCCTGATCTCGTTTTCACCCATCGCCGCGACGACGCCCACCAGGACCATCGCACCGTCTCGAGCCTCACCTGGAACACCTACCGCGACGCGACCATCCTCGAATACGAAATCCCGAAGTGGGATGGTGACGTCTGCCAGCCGAACGCCTATGCCGCGCTCACCGCGCCGGGCCTCGAGCGCAAGATCGCACTGCTCATGCGCCACTTCGGCACGCAGCGCTCGAAAGACTGGTTCGATCCTGAAACCTTTCGCGGTCTCGCCCGCCTGCGCGGCATGGAGTGCCGTGCGCCAAGCCGCTACGCCGAAGCCTTCGTCGCCCGCAAGCTCCGCCTCCTCTGATCCAAGAACTCGCACCCCGGGGATCTCGCATGTCGAAACTTCAGCCCGTCAAGCTGCAGAGCCCGCCCTGGACCTATTTCGGTGGCCGTGTGCGCCCCTCGTCCGAAGCAGTCCTCCACGTCTCGACCGAAGCCGTCGTGCGCGGTCTCAACGTCTTCGAAGGCCTGAAGGGCTTCTGGCAACCCGACGGCTCCTTCGGCCTCGTCGCTCTCGAACGCCATTGGGCCCGCCTCGGCCGCTCCGCACGACTGCTGCATCTCCCGTTCGACATGCCGTATTCCGAGTTCGAAGCCGCCTGCCATGACCTCGCGCGCCACCTTTACAAGCCCGAGACAAATCTCTGGATTCGCGCCACCCTCTACGGGGTCGAGGGGCACTGGGGCGTCGGCACCAGGACGGATCTTGTCCTGACCGGCTATCATTGCCCGAAAGGACTTCCGACAACTCAGACCACCGGCATATCGACGTGGCAGCGCGCTACCGACAATGCTCTCCCGTGCCGGATCAAGACGAGCTCGAATTATCAGGTCGCACGCCTCGCCAAGATCGAAGGCCGCGAGCGTGGCTACTCCGAAATGGTGCTCCTGAACGCCAGCGGCCGGGTCGCCGAGGCCATCGGCAGCACCGTCATAACTGTCATCGACGGAGTGATCGTCACTCCGCCCACGTGGGAGAGCGCATTCCCCGGCATCACCGTAGACATCCTCGAACATCTCGCATCAGATCTTGGCATGCGCTTCGTTCGCCGCCCCATCGAACGCACCGAACTCTCCATCGCCGAAGAAATGGCGTTCGTCGGCACGCTCAACGACGTCACCCTGATTGCCGCGCTCGACGGTCGCCCCTTCGGACCGCCACATCTCCTGCAACGTCTCGCTGAACGCTATATGGCCGCTGTCACCGGCGCCTTGCCGCACCCCGCCGTCGACATGTCGTGCCGCCCCTACGCACCGGTCGGCGGGGCCGAAGCAGACCAAGTGCGTCGCATCGCCTGACGCGGAACAGGAACGGCCGCGATGTCTTCCGTCGATATCATCATTCCGAACTACAACTACGGCCGGTTCCTGCCCGACTGCATCTCGAGCATCGAGAGCCAGGGTATCGACGACTACCGCATCCTCGTCGTCGACAATGCCTCGACTGACGACAGCGTCGCCATCGCCCGCACCTGCGCCGCGCGAAATCCAAGGATCGAAATCGTCGTCAACGAGACGAACATCGGGCCGCAGGGAAACTTCAACAAGGGCCTCACGCTCGCAAGCGCCGACTACGTCATGTTCCTCTGCGCCGACGATTGGCTGGCGCCGGGTTCGATGCGCCGCGCACTGCACGCCCTCGATGCCCACCCTGAAGCGTCGTTCGCAATCGGTCGGGAGATCCACCTTCTGGCGGAAATCGTCGACATCCCGCCCGACGTTCTCCACGCGTCCGCACCCTGGGCAGAGCTGAGCTGCGCCGACTTCATCCGGCGCATATGCCGCTTTGAGGGCGAGCAGCTCGCCCTCGCCGGTGTTGTCATGCGGCGCGCAGCAAGGGAGCGCGCTGGCTTCTACGACGAACGGCTGCACTATTACGACGACCTCGAAATGGCACTCCGGCTCTCGACCTTCGGGCCGGTCCTGCTGTCGGCCTCCTGCCACGTCATTCGCCGCATGCATGGCGCGAACATTTCCGCCACCCAGTGGCAGAGCGATCTGAGCGGCTTCGATGAGACACTGCGGGCGCTTGCGATCTTCTTCGGGAATGAAGACCTTGATGTCCCCGACCGCATCGCCCTTCGCCGTGAGGCCGAGCACAATCTCGCCGCCCAGATATACTGGCGCGCACTGTCCGAAGCCGCGTCCGGAAACATCCGTCGCGCAAAGGCCCTTTACCGGTTCGCCGTCAAGATCGCTCCTCGCTACGTCTTCGCTCCTCCGCTCGGTTACCTGCGTCGGCGCGGCGGCGTACGGCATGTCGCCGCCGCCCTGCGACAGCGCCTCCTGCGTTCTTCGGCACCGGAGCCGGCAGTGCGCCTCGGAAGTAGCGGCGGCGCATAGATCCTTGCGTGCCGGTCCTGTCGATCACTTACGGAGAGACGTGACGAGTGCGGGCTCCTGTGCGCGAGCCGCCTTCTGCGTCATTGCCGACCTGGCCGTGACGATCCGGCGCCAGGACGAGTCGCGGTCGGCGAGTTCGAGCGCTTGCGCCACCACAAGTCCGGCATCGAAAGTGGACATGGAGTGGCACTGCAAGCCGAGACCGTGCTCCCCGAGCAGTTCGTCGTGCCGCGGCGAATAGCCGAGCGACAGGCACGGAACGCCCATCTTGAGTCCTGCGACGAGGTTGTGGAAGCGTGACGCGATAACGACATCCGCATCCGAAACGGCACTGCAGATGTCTTGGAACGTTCGTGCAGTGTGAAGTGAGACACTCTCCGCGTCCCGCGCGTGAGCCCGAAGCAGGTCCACATATCGCCCCGCCGTAATCGCATCGGAATCTTCGCCTGCGATGACCCGGATCAGGAAGCCAGCTTCGACAAGTTGTCGACCGACCTGCACCAGTCCGTCGATATAGTGTTCGAAAGCCGCATCCGCCGAGCGCCCCTTTTTACCGTCACCGAGATGCGACATCACGCCGATAGCGGCCGTCGGTCGCCCCGGCGGTGCACGACGCTCGCACGCGGTCACCAGGTGAAACGCGATATCCGGAAAAACCGGATCGAGACGGGCCTTGAAGCCGTAGGCTGATAGCTGATCCCGCGAATACGTGTCGCGCCAGCTGCGATAGTGCGCCAGCCGAAACGCACCGTGCAGATACCATCGGCTCAGCCTGGTCCTGATCGGCCCCGCTCCTCCGCTGACGATCGCGATCCATACGCCACGAAGCCGGGCGGCAACCGTGATCCAGAACAGCGTCCGCGGCATCCCGCTCGGTCGCTCCCCGACATCCTCGAAAAGCGCCGTCCCCGGAATGAAAAGCGCCCCGACATCGCGCAGCAGGAGCCAGAGCATGAGCGGCTCCGCGATTCTGTAAAGGATATGCATCAATTGGGTTTGGTTCGGAGCGCGGATGTGTCGTGCTGTTACCGCCTCGATGCGATGGTCGCGCTGGACGGCTGCGGGATCGAGGCAGAAGCAGCGCAAGCGTGCCTCGGGATGATGCCTTCGAACGATGTCGATCATCGCGGCCAGCGACGCTTCGTTGCCGTAGTTTCCCGTGCCGAAGTTCCCGACGATTCCTACGATCGCAGGCGCGCGCTGACCTTTGGCGCGCATCTCGGGAAGAGCGTCACCGTTGATCTCCGGGGTGTCCCCGGCTGCGCTTCGCGTCGCCGTTCTCATGATCCGTGCCCCTGCGCAGTCGACAGCCGTTCCGTGTCGCGTGCCTGCGATGGCGTCGTCGTTTGCATCGCTCCCATCGACATGCGACGTCGCTTCGCCGTCATCAATCGCTTGACCGCCGAGGTCGCCCGCGTGATCTCCTCCGCAAGGGGATGCCGCGTCAGGAAAAGTCCACAGATCCACCCCACCGCAGCAGCGAGCCCCGCAGCCAATCCTTTCTCGACCGACAGCTGAAGACCGTTGGAAATGACGAATAGAAGCGGCCCGATGGCCGTCGCCAGCGTCACGAAAAGTGGCTTGCGCAGCGCGTGCAGGAGATCTCCGGACGCGATCGGCACGCGCCGCCGGAGATAATAAAGATCCACCAGCGCGCTGAGCGGCACGAAGATGAGAAAGCTCAGCGCAGCCGGATACAACCCGAACTGCGCCGCGATCAGGAAAATGGCGGTCGACATCGGCAGCGCGATCAAGTTCGCGATGAACCTGTCTCTGATACCTCCAGCCGCGATGAGCGCTGGCCAGACGAGCAAGGTTGGCGTCGAGAAGAGTGCCGCGACCGACAGGATCTGGATGAGCGGGACGACCGACTGCCACTGCGATCCGTAAAGAATCGCAACGATTGGATCGGCCAACAGGATGACGAGCACGAGGCCCGGCCAATGGACGGCAGCCAGCACTTCGAGCCAGTCGAGATACGGCCTTGCCAGCGTCGTACTCTTCGATCGTGTATGCTCCGAAAACGATGGGATTGCGACCGAGACGATAACGTCGACGAACAGGCGCTCCGAGAGTTGCGAGAGATTGCTCGCGCGTCCGAAATACCCCGCGTCCGTCAGCGACAGCGAGCGTCCGACGACACCGGCCGTTAGCGCCATGTGCGCGCGATGCAGCGCACTGGACGCGCCTTGATAACGACCGAAAGCAAAGATGTCGGACACCCCCGAGAGCGTCGGGCGAGCGTACCAGCGCGGCGGTATGAACACGAAGCACGCGATCATGGCGGCGAGTGCCCCGCAGAGCCAGCCATGGGCCATTGCCATGACGCCGAACCCTGCGAACGCGAACGCGACCGAAGACGCCCCGCTCACGGCCGCCTGTACCAGCAGCAGGACGGCGATTGCACTGAAGCGCATCTCGCGTTGCAGGACGGCCTGTCCGGTCACGGTCATGGCCTCGATGACCAGCGCGATAGCCACGACCACCAGGAAGTCGGCGAGCACAGGGTTGTGAAAAAAGGATGCGATTTCATCTGCGAAACTGGCCAGCCCGATGCTCAGGACGACGGCCAGAGACAATTGGACGTAGGCGACAGCGGAGACATCCTGTTGTTCGACGCACGTCTTCTGGATCAGGTAGAGCGGACTGACGAAGTCACGTGCCGCCGTGGCCAGCATCGCGATTGTCGTCCCGATCAGGACGGTCCCGATCTCCGCCGGTGTCATCAGGCGCGATAGCGCCATCGTCACGATGAGGCCCGCCAGCAGCACCGCATAACGGGAAATCCCGGAAACAAAGATCGCGGACCTCAGTCCAACCATCTGTTCGTTACTCCTCGAATGCCATGCCTGGCCATCATGCCTGCGGCTGCGATCATATGTCCGCTGCGTAAGCGCAACCGCTAAGACATCGGGTCACGCTCCCTGTCCCAAAGTAGTAGGGGCGTCGCATCGATCGTCGTCGCATTTGCCGATACGCGTCGCGTCTGGCCCGCTGATCCGCCCGATGAGAAAGGTTTCGACACCGGCCTCGATCGCGCGCCCGTAGACCTCGAGTGCCATGTCGAACGCATCGAGTGTCTGCTCGATTGCGGTGTCGTCGTGCGCGATCGACGGCGCCAGTGTCGGCATCAGCACCCCATGCCGTATCGTCTCCTGCATGAGCAGCGCCTGGAAATGCCGCGACGGCTGACCATCCCGGTCGCGCGCAACGACGATCGGCCGGCATACCCGCCCCCTGACCTCCAGAACCGTCTCGAGCCCTCGGCTCTTGATCCTGTCGACAGCTCCGGCCTTCAGTCGCCGCCCCCTGTCATGCAAGATGTCGGCGACGCCATCACTGGTATGAACGCGAACGACGGCCATGAGTGCCGCGAGACCGAGGATGGACGCTGCGGTCTCGCCATAGGCGGCGCCACCCGGGAAGATGGAATCGTCCACGTGCGGCAGCAGGCGCATCAGCGCCCGTGATCCGGTCAGTGCTGCGAACGGCAGGCCGTTGGTCGCACTGCGTCCGAACACGGCCAGATCGGGAGCGCAGCTGTAGGCGCGCTGCGCACCGCCCGCCGCCCAGCGAAATCCCGTTGTCCGCTCATCGAAAATCAGCAGCGCGCCGTGTTCCCGTGCGATCTCGACGCAGGACTGGATCCATCGCGTCTCCGGATCGGCCGCCCCTCCGGCATCGATGAGTAAAGCTGCGGTTGGACCGCCCGGGCCGTCCAGCACGTCTCCGAGCGCGCCCGGATCGAGCGAACGGGAGTGTCCGCCGTCAGACCGCTCGTCGGCCGTCCATTCCTCGAAGTCCGGTTTGTGCAAGGTTATGACGCGACTGCGCCCTGTTGCAGCGCGCGCCAGCAGGACCGCAGCCATGACCGCCTCCGCTTCTGAAGTGTAGAAGCGCGCCATGTCGGCGTCTGGCAGAAGTTTCAGAAGTGATTCCGCTGCCTCCGGCTCCTCGATGCAGGGGCGCGAGAACGCATCGCCCGACCGCAGGGCCATGCTGACGGCCTGCCGCACCGCAGGATGGCCATGACCGAGCCCGACCGGACAGCGCCCCGCACCATATTCGATGAAAGAGCGTCCGTCCGCGTCGACGACACGACAGCCCGCACCTTGTCGGATGAAGGCCGGCGACATCAGCGGAAAGGGCGAACGCGTCCCCATCCATCCCGTATCGTCGTGCGGAATGACCGCGCGGGCCCGGACGCTGAGAGCATTGGAGCGAAGGTATCCGTACTCCAGCCGGTTGGGATCGGGCACGAGCCGCGCAAGGCTGGATGGCTGGGTCTGCCTGCCGGGGCCGGCCTGCAGAGGTGAATTCGGTTGCCAGCGTCCTGTCGTGACGCGTGTCGGCCTTCGAAGCGGAGTCATGAGAACTCGTCAGACAACAGCCATGAGACATGACCGTACCCGCGCGCGCCCCATTCCGACGCCTTGCTAATTTGAGGATCGCCACATCGAAAGGCGTAGGTGAGATCGGTGGCACACAAAAAAAGCGGCGATGCCGAAGCATCGCCGCATCATATCGGTTCTGTTTCTGCCTACTGCGCCTTGGGCGGATCGACCACCGGAGGCGTCCCGAGGCTCGGCGGTGCGCCGAGACTGGGCGGCGGCGGTAGACCCGATGGCAAGCCTGGCAATCCGCCCGGTGCGCCACCACCGATCGAGGGGGGCGGCGGCAGGTTGAGCCCGGGAATTCCGAGGCCCGGACCACCCGGCCCGCCAAGACCCGGGATGACGATTTCGACCTTGCTCGGATCAATCGTAGGTGCGGCGGCCTTGTAGTGCATGACCATGCCGGGGAACGCGATCACGAGGCCGACCATGATGCACTGGATGACCACGAACGGCACCGCGCCCCAGTAGATCTGCCCGGTCGTGATCCCATCTGTCAGCTTGCCAGTGAGCTTGTCGGTATAGGCTTCGCGTGGCGCGACGGATCGCAGGTAGAACAGCGCAAACCCGAACGGCGGATGCATGAAGGATGTCTGCATGTTCACCGCGAGTATGACGCCGAACCAGATGAGGTCGATGCCGAGTTTGTCCGCTGCAGGTCCGAGCAGCGGAATGACGATGAACGCCAGCTCGAAGAAGTCGAGGAAGAACGCGAGCAGGAACACCATCACGTTGACGACGATCAGGAAGCCTGTCTGTCCACCTGGCAGCGACACCAGCAGGTGTTCGACCCAGAGATGCCCGTTCACGCCATAGAACGTAAGCGAGAAGATGCGCGCGCCGATCAGGATGAACAGCACGAACGCCGACAGTTTCGCCGTCGCTTCGACCGCCGACTTGAGCATCGCGAAGTTGAACCGGTTCGGATTGCCGTCCAGCCAGCGCTTGAACATCGCAAGCAGCATCGCACCCGTCGCCCCCATGGCCCCGCCTTCGGTCGGCGTCGCAACGCCGATGAAGATCGTGCCGAGCACGAGGAAGATCAGGAACAGCGGCGGAACCATCACGAATGTCACCTGCTGCGCCATCCGCGACAGGAACCGGAAGCCGGTGATCTTGCCGAGCACCCAGTTCAGCACCGCGGCACTGAAGGCGACAACGATGCCGACCGCCATCACGAGGACGACGAAATCGGCGCCGCGATATTTTGTACCCTTCATCAGGTAGTAGCCGGCGAAACCCGATATGAGCGCCAGGATGAGCAGCGAGATAAGCCCCCGCCCGCCATTGTCTTCGCGATAACCGATAGCCTCCGCGGGCAGTCCCGGCGCATAGCTCGGCCGGATCATGGTCACGAGGAATATGTAGCTGGCATAGAGCATCGACAGCACCATGCCCGGGATGAACGCACCTTCGTACATGTCGCCGACCGACCGGCCGAGCTGGTCGGCCATGACGATAAGGACCAGCGAGGGAGGGATGATCTGCGCCAGCGTACCGGAGGCCGCGATGACGCCGGACGCCACGCGCCGGTCATATCCGTACCTCAGCATGATCGGCAGAGAGATGAGCCCCATGGAGATGACCGAGGCCGCAACCACGCCCGTCGTCGCCGCCAGCAGTGCGCCGACGAAGATGACGGCGTAGGCAAGACCGCCACGCACCGTCCCGAACAACTGGCCGATCGTGTCCAGAAGGTCTTCCGCCATGCCGGACCGTTCGAGGATGAGTCCCATCAATGTGAAGAACGGGATCGCCAGCAGCGTGTCGTTGTTCATGACGCCGAATATGCGTTCCGGCATCGAGTACAGCAGTGGCCAGGAAAGATTGATGTTGCCACCCGAGAGCGGCGCCAGTTCGACACCGATGATGAAGAACAACAGACCGCAGGCCCCGAGCGAGAAGGCGACGGGATAACCGAGCAGAAGGAAGACGACGAGCGCAGAAAACATGATCGGTGCCATGTTCTGCGCGATCCAGACGGACATATTGAGAGCCTCCGCAAGCGTGGAGATTTAAAGGGTTCGCCGCGCTGATGCGCGCGTTCGGGAGATTACTTCTGAGCCTTGAGCCGGGCTTCGGCTTCGGCCGCAAGCGCCTCGCGCAGGCGCGCAGCTTCCGCTTCGGCAAGCTCGTGGTGGCCGCCGCCGCTGACATCCTCCAACTCGCCCCGCATGATCGCCCACCGTTTGATGAACTCGGAGATGCCTTGCAGGAATAGGAGCGTGAACGCGAGTGGCACCAGGAACTTGGCCGGATAGACCGGCAGCCCGCCGGCGTTCGTCGACTGCTCGTTCTGAAGAAGTGAGCGCCAGAAAAACGGGTAGGATGTGTACATCATCAGGAGGCAGATCGGGATCAGGAACAGCGAGTGTCCGATCAGGTCGATGACGTTTTTGACCCGCTTCGAAAACATGCTCGAAACGACGTCGATGCGAATGTGCTCGTTGGCGATGAGCGTCCAGGCGGCGCAGAGCAGAAACACGGCTCCGAACAGCACCCACTGTAGTTCAAGCCACGCGTTCGACGACATGTCGAACACCTTTCGAACGATCGCGTTGACCGTGGAAACGAGAACGGCGACGAGGATGGCCCAAGCGACGACTTTTCCTATCCACGTATTGAGCGCGTCGATGACGCGACTGAAACTCAGAAGTCCTTGCATCCGGTCCCCACCCGATCAATTGAACATTTCTTCTTGACTACGACCTAGGTCTATAGCCCTTTCCCCCAGTGGAATAGCCTCATGATGTCACAATGGGAACACAAATGACACTGTGTCCCGCGTATGGGCCGTTCCTCGAAATGGCATATCGCGCACAATCGGATTGGCGGCGGCAGATGACAGTAAACAAGGATCAGGTTCTCGAAGCTCTCCGCAAGGTGAAGGGCCCGAATCTCGAAGGAAACATCGTCGATCTCGGCCTCGTCTCCGAGATCCTGCTCAAGGACGGTCGCGCCTATTTTTCAATCACCGTGCCGGCCGAGCGCGCCGAAGAACTGGAACCGCTGCGTCAGGCCGCAGAAAAGGTCGTGAGCGCCGTTCCTGGAATTACTGGAGTTGCAGCCGTTCTCACCGCCGACGCTGCACCGAGCCGCACCCGAGCACCGGAAAATCCGCGCGTCCAGGCCGCCCGTGCAGCGGCAGTCGGACAATCGCGTCCGCCTCATGCGCATACGCATGATCATGGGCATGGACATGCCCCGCGCCCGGCTGCTTCGTCAGCTGGCCCGACAGCCGCGAAGATCCCTGGCATTCGCCACCTTATTGCAGTCGCCTCAGGGAAGGGCGGCGTCGGCAAATCCACCACGACGGTGAACCTGGCTCTCGGTTTTCAGGCCATGGGCCTCCGCGTCGGCATTCTCGATGCAGATATCTACGGCCCGTCTCAGCCACGTCTTCTGGGCCTCACAGGCCGCCCTCAGGCTCAGGCCGACAAGAAACTGAAGCCGATGGAAGCCTATGGGCTCCAGGCCATGTCGATGGGCTTTCTCGTCGATGAAGGAACTCCGATCATCTGGCGCGGTCCGATGGTCGTCTCGGCCCTTACCCAGATGTTGCGTGAGGTCGCCTGGGGCGCGCCCGGCGCCGACCTGGACGTCCTTGTGATCGACATGCCACCCGGCACGGGCGACGTTCAGTTGACCATGGCGCAGCAGGTTCCGCTGTCCGGCGCCGTGATCGTCTCGACACCGCAGGATCTGGCCCTCATCGACGCCCGCAAGGGCCTTAACATGTTCAAGAAGGTGGACGTTCCCGTCCTCGGCATCATCGAGAACATGAGCTATTTCGTCTGCTCGAAGTGCGGCGAGCGTCATGAGATCTTCGGCCACGGCGGCGCCGAAGCAGAAGCGAAATCTCTCGACATCACCTTCCTCGGTGCCGTTCCCCTTCACATCGACATCCGGTCTCGCTCCGATGCCGGCCAGCCGATCGTCGCGTCGAGCCCGTCCGGCATTCACGCCCAGATCTATCGCGACATTGCCGCCAAGACCTGGAACGAACTCGAAATCAGCCAGGGCAAGCGTCACGCGCCCCCACGTCTCGATGTCGTCGAGGGCGGCGCCATGCTCGAAGTTGCCTTCGATGGCCGTCCCCCCTTCCGGCTACCGGCGGAGATGCTTCGCGTCATGAGCCCGTCGGCCGAAGTCCAGGGGCACGCCCCCGACCAGCGCGTCACCGTCGCCAGGAAGCGGAACGTGAAAATCCGAGAACTGCAGCCGGTCGGAAACTATGCGGTCAAGATCGTCTTCGACGACGGCCATAACACCGGCCTCTACGCATGGAACTACCTCGACACGCTGCACACCGAGCGTGATGCCCGCTGGGCGGAGTATCTGTCCGAGCTGAAGGCGAAGGGACTGGACCGCGGCTAGACCGACGGCTGCACGATCCGGATCGGAAGGGGTAGGGGGATCGATCCCTCTGCCCTCACGCGCGCCCCAGCGTGCGCTGCAAGAACCCCATGAGCAGCGCGCTCACCGCCCCGCCAGCGCCACTACCGACGATCTGCGCGAACAGCGACCCGAATTCCGGATCCATCGTTGTCCCTGCGGCATGCGGGGCAATGAGCGCGGTGAGCAGCGTCCCGCCGAAGCCGCCTCCGACGAGCCCTGCCAGTGCGTTGCCGCGCGGTCCGAGCGAAAGTTTCGGCACCAGCGCCCCGGCGATGTTGCCGCCGAATGCACCCGCGACCAGTTGCAGCGTTAGACTGAGGATGTCCAATGTCGGCCTCTCGGTATTGTCGAGCCGCACGTATCGTCGAGCGCGCTTCTGTTACGACTTCGCGCCCGGCGGCACTTTCTCGCGTGTCATGAAATGATACTCCACGTTCGGACGCATCTCCGTCGCCGCCGCCATGCGGTTTGACATGTTGTAGAACGACGCGGTCGCCGCGATGTCCCAGATGTCGCGATCGGAAAACCCGGCATCGCGGAGAGCCTGCCGATCGGCCTCGACGATTTTCGCCGGGGTCTCGGTGAGCTTCGCTGCGAAATCGAGCATCGCCATCTGTTTCTTCGTCAGCGGCGCGGCCCGATAATTCTGAACCATGAGTTCACCGGCGATCGGATCTTTCGCACGCTGACGCACGGCCGCACCATGCGCCGTGAGACAGTAGTGGCAGTGATTGATCGAGCTGACGACCACGGCGATCATCTCGCGTTCGAGTTTGCTGATGCCGCTGTCGGCGAGCATAAGATCGTCCACCATGTCGATGAACGCCTTCAGCTTCACGTTGTCGAACGCGTAGGCCCTGAGAACGTTCGGAACGAATCCGAGCTTGTCCTGGCACTTGTCGAAGTAGGCCTTGAGCCATGGCTCGAGCTCGGCCTGCGGCGGCAGATTGAGTGCGGTGGGTGCATCTTTGTTGGTCATGTGCCACTCCTTTCGGGATGATGTGCCTTGGTCACAGGCTGATGTGGCCGTCAGATACATGCACCGAGTGCCCGCCGATCCGCACTGTCTCGAGCTTGCCTCGGCTTACCGCGAGCGAAAGCGTCACGAGGCTCGGCCGCCCCATTTCAAAGCCCTGTTCGAGCGTGCGCTTGTGCAGGCCGTCGGGCAGCACGTCGTAGGTGTGAATGACGCCGGCGAACGCTGCTGCCGCCGAACCTGTCGCCGGATCTTCCGGTACACCGGCGCCAGGCCAGAACATGCGCGCGTGAAACGACGATGATACATGTTCCGTTTCCCGCGTATAAAGATAAACGCCGCCCGGTACCGAGCCACCGAACGCCGCTTCCCATTGCTTGAGGTCCGGTCTGGCGCGCGCGATCGCCGTCAAACCGCTGACGGGGACGAAGGCGAATGGAACTCCCGCGGAAAACACCACCGGCTTGTGATTGGCAAATCCGATCTCACTCGGAATGAGGCTGAGTGCGGGCGCGATCACCTCCGCTGGCGGCATGACGACGCCGCGTTCCGGCAGCTTCGGTGCATCGAACTCGGCAAATGCCGTCTGACCCGGTCTCTGCCGGACCCCGACGCGAACGGTCCCGGCTCCGGTCTCCAGAACGATCAGCGCATCCCGCTCGCCATTGGTTTCCGGCGATCTCAGCTCCGCCAGCAGCGCCGCAACCCCGACCAGCGGATGACCTGCGAACGGAAGCTCGAGCCCTGGTGTGAAGATGCGAACCTTCGCCGTGTGCGCAGGTCGCTCCGTTTTGAGAACGAAGATCGTCTCCGACAGGTTGAACTCCCGCGCGATCTTCTGCATCTGTGATCCGTCGAGCCCATCCGCATCGAGCACCACCGCCAGCGGATTTCCAGAGAATCTCGCCTGCGTGAAAACGTCGAGGGTATGAAATGGGAGCCGCATGGGGTCTGTCTCTCGAAGGGGCCGGCCACCCGACCGGCTGGCCCGAATACCTTGACCTGCGCGCCCTGACAACTGGCCGGCCTGGTCGCGCTAGCCGAACAGATGACCGATGACAGCCCTTGTGAATGGCTGGATGGATGGATCGGATGCATCCTCGTGCGACCGGACGATCTTGAGCGCCGTGATCTCGAGGTCGTTCTCGTCCCGAAGATGCCGATGAATCCGGCCGATCAAGGCGTCTGTTCGCTCCCGCGCCCGGTAGACGACGCCAAACGAAACCTGCCGCGCGCTGCTCGCGATGACGAAACCGGGCGCGGGATCGACATCGAAGCCGACGACGAGCCCCGTCTCCTCCTGCAATTCGCGCGCGGTACTCCCCGCGATATCGGCAATTCCGTCCGGGTCTATGTCGCGCGGGTCCAGAAAACCACCGAAGAAATAGGCCGAACCGCTGTTGATCGTCTCCGGTCCTGCCGTACCGAGAATAATGTGGCCCTCCGCCGATAAGAGGATTGCGGAGCCGAAGGCATCGATGACACCCGCCTGCCACGCCACCTCTCGCCAGTAGAGAAAGGTGCGGAATTCGACAGGGTGCAGCTGGCCGTCGAATTGCACGCCGCTCGATGTCGCGTGCAGGCTTGTCGGAGGTGTCATCACGAACACCGTCCCGTTGAAGAGAGCGGGTGTCTCCCGGACACGCCTCTGCCAGTGAGTGTCCGCACTCTGCGGCGGCGGCAGAAGCTGCGTTGGAATGGGCTTGTCCGCAAGCAGCAGAATCCTGTCCGCCACAGTCACGGTGAACTCGGTACACCGCTTCTCGGGGTCCGGAGCCTTCAATTTTCTTTCCTTTCGTTTCTAAAGATTTGAAGCCGAACGATAAAGCATTTGAAAATGACCCGCCAAAAACCGGAATTTAGCCGTGTTATCGCCCAACTCGAAGGCGTTAATGCCTTCGTCGCCGACGACGAAGCGACACCGATGTGGGGCATCGGGTGGCCCGAAGTAGCAGGGGCCCGAGGGGGATTGGAGAAAATTGGGTTTGTCGAACGGCCGCCTGGCGGTAGCCGATGGGCCCTTGCGTAACGGAGGTACGGCGGCAACGCCGTCTTCCGGTTGGGACGGCGGCGCGACCCCGCAACGCCGCCGTCCCAAGCATTTCGGTATTTCGGTCGTTTGCACGCGCTCGCTGCCGGCAATGCACCGTGAGCCCGGTCCTGATCCAGGTTGTGCGACCGCAATTCGCGGCCGGATCCCGGGCTCGAACAGGACACGAAGAGTTCCACTGTCGGAAGGAGCAGGCCTTCCGCACCGCCACACACCTCCCTCCCCGACGCGGGAGTTCGGCGCCTTCCGGCAGTGGTTCGACCTTGTCTCCAGATACATCGCCGTCTTCCATCCGGACATGGAAAAGGGCCCGCTCCTGAGCGGGCCCTTTCCGTCGATGCGACCTGAACTGGCGTACGCGCTCGAGCCGTCGTTATTTCTTCTGGGCCGGCGGCTGCGCCGGTGCGCCCTTTTGCCCCGGTGCTGCGGTGCCGTGCGCGGTATTGCCCTGCATCCGCTGCAGTTCTTCGTTTTGCTTGCGGTACTCCTCGATCGCCTTCTTCTGGTTTTCGGCGATCTGCTGCATCAGCGCGCGGCGCTGCTTGGTGTACTCCGCGCTGTCGGCCGGCTTGCCTGAAAGCGCAATGTCGAAGCCCGTCAAAGGAACCGGGAACGCGACCGTCTGACCGTTCGCGCCAATGGCATAGATGATCATCCCTGCTCCCTTCTTGAGCTCGCCGATCACCTCGGGGGTCGCTTCCGTCTCACCGGTGCAGCCGGCGGCATGGCACAGCGTATAGCCGAGCTTGATCGGCTTCAGGTCCTTGTCCTCGACCTTCTCGTTCTTCTGGATTTTCTCCCACATCGCGGCAGGGTAGACGACCGCCTGCATGCCCGGCGGCAGCGCCATCCCGAGCGGGAGCATGACCATGAGATGCTGCTTGTCACTGTCCTGGAGCTGCCGGATGGCGGCGGAAACGAGCACCATGCCCGACCCGGCGTCGATGCGCTCGTGATGCGTCAGGCAGATTTCCTTGTCCTGCTTGATTTCCTTGCCGTCCTTGTCCTTGCCCATGAACGGCGCTTTTTCGCACAGCTTCACCCAGGCGGATGCCTGCTGCGCCGGAGCGGCAGCCTGCTGCGCGGGCGCCTTTTGCTGGGCCGGCGCTTTCTGCTGCGCAAGTGCACTGTACGACGAAAACATCAGCGCGCCGGCTGCCACTGCGATCGCGGCGAGCGATCCGCCGGAACAGTTCTTGGAAAGTGTAGCAATCATAGTCGCTTGGCCTCTTGAGTTCTGAGCCCCTTCTTGGACGCTCGCCCCTGAAACTAGTGTCGGACAGTCCAGTGTCCGGATCGCGGCAGAAATGCCCCGGTTCACGGCCATACGCCAGCATTCATGCGGACTATCCACACAACACAGGTCCGACGGCCATGCGTGCATGGGATGCGCCTGCAATATTGAACCGATTACGGCAATCCCGTGACCGCAGAAGCACGTTCCACTTGGCAATTGCCGGCATTTCCGGAAACAGTTGCCATCCGGCCACGAGCGGGCCACGTCTTTGGCCGACGCTCCTCCGATTACACCAGCGTGAGGGGCGGAGCCATTGGAACGAGCGGATGAACGAAAAGAAGAGCCTGCCCGGTTTTCCGAGCCGCCGCGCCGTTTGCACCGGGACTCTGGCGGCGGTTCTGTGGCCACTCCCGCTGCGGGCGGCGATTGTGCCGGCACACGCAGTCGCTATGCACGGTGCGCCGAAATATCGACCTGATTTCACTCACTTTTCACACGTCGACCCCGCCGCTCCCAAAGGCGGGCGATTGCGCCTCGGCGTCCAGGGCAGCTTCGACAGTGTCAATCCGTTGATATTCAAGGGAGACGTTGCCTCGGGCGTGCGCGACTACGTGTATGAGAGCCTGCTCGTACGCTCATCGGACGAGCCTTTTTCGCTGTATGGCCACCTAGCTCGCTCGATCGAAATGCCGCCTGACCGTGGATGGGCGACGTTCAGGCTGCGCGATACCGCGCGCTTTGCGAACGGCACACCGCTCACGGCCCGGGACGTGGCGTTTTCCCATGCCCTTCTTCGCGACAAGGGCTGGCCGTTCATGCGCGCCTCCTATGGTCGCGTCCGCAAGGTCGAAATCCAGGACGAGCGTGTCGTCCATTTCGATTTCGGCGGCGCCCGTGACCGCGAACTGCCGCTTTTGATCGGTCTCATGCCTATTCTGTCGGAGGCCGCGACAGAACCGTCGAATTTCGAGCAGACGACACTGACCCCGCCCATCGGTTCGGGGCCTTATCGCATCGCAAGTCTCGAGGCGGGCCGGACCATTGTTTATCGCCGCGACCCTGAATGGTGGGCGCGCGACCTGCCGCAAATGCGCGGACGCCACAACTTCGATGAGATCCGCTTCGAATACTTCCGCGACTCCAACACCATGTTCGAGGCCTTCAAGGCCGGCGATATCGACGTCATGATCGAGGACGACCCCGGTCGCTGGTCGCGCGGCTACGACTTTCCGGCCCTGAGGGAGGGTCGCGTGGTGAAGCGCGAACTCGAACTGCGCTCACCCGCTCCAATGTCGGGCCTGGCCTTCAATACGCGTCGTCCAGTCTTCGCCGATGCACGTGTGCGCCGCGCGCTCAATCTCGCCTTCGATGCCGAATGGCTCAACGCCTCCCTGTTCGCCGGGCTCCTCGCCCGGACCCAGAGCTATTTTGCCCGCTCCGAGCTTTCGAGCCATGGCCGCCCCGCATCCGACCGGGAACGCGCCTTGCTCGGCCGTCACATCGACGCTATCGAGCCGGCCATTCTCGACGGCTCCTGGAAACAGCCGGTCTCCGACGGAACCGGATCCAATCGCGCCAATCAGCGCGCCGCCGTCGATCTCCTCCGTGCCGCCGGCTATCGCCTCGTCGATGGCGTGATGACGAACCAGACGTCCGGCCGGGCGTTGACCTTCGAAATATTGCTGAATTCGCGTCGCCAGGAGCGCCTTGTCCTGGCCTACGTCGCCTCGCTCGCCGCGATCGGCATCACGGCGCGCCCCCGTGTCGTCGACAGCGCGCAGTATGAATTGCGGTTGAAGTCCCAGGACTTCGACATGATCCAGTCGGTCTGGCAGTCGTCGCTGTCACCCGGAAACGAGCAGCGCAATCGTTGGGGATCGGCGTCCGCCGACGCCGAAAACACGAGGAACTACGCAGGCGTCCGCAGCCCTGCCGCCGATGCGATGATCGACGCCATGGTTTCGGCGACCACGGCCGAAGACTTCACTGCGGCGGTCCGCGCCTTCGACCGCATCCTCCTGTCCGGCCACTACGTCATCCCGCTGTTCCATCCTCAGCGGCGCTGGGTGGCGCACTGGACCCGCATTGCAGGGCCGATCGGTGACGGCCGTCCGGCGACGAACGCGGGGCTCGAACTCGACAGCTGGTGGGCCAACCCGGGCTGACGATCGCCAGCCCTTACTTGCCCTTCGGCGCGCGCGCTATATCGGCGAGGTCGTGGGCGATCTGCCGGATATCTGAGAGCCGCTGGTCCGCATCCTCCCAGTCGCCGCGATAGAGCAGTTTCTGGTCCGGCTGCAGTTTCACCCGCGACTTGTTCGCTGTCAGATGTTTGACGAGCCCTTCCGGATTGGGGAACAGGCCCTTCCGGAACGTGATCGTCGCCCCCTTAGATCCGGCATCGATCTGCTGGATCGCCGCGATCCGGCACAGGCCCTTGATCTCCATCACATCGAGCAGCGCCGACACTTCCGGCGGCAGCGCCCCGAAACGATCGGTGAGTTCGCTCGCGAACTGGTCGATGTCCTCGCGCTTTTCGAGCGAGGAAAGTCGCCGATAGAGCCCGAGCCGCAGCGTCAGGTCACTGACGTAGGTCTCGGGAATGAGGACTGCGACACCGAGCGAAATCTGCGGGCTCCACTGGTCCGGCGCCTCGCCGAGATCGCCACCCTTGAGGGCCTCGATCGCCTCTTCCAGCATGGATTGATAGAGTTCGAAGCCGACTTCGCGAATGTGACCCGACTGTTCCTCGCCGAGGAGGTTGCCGGCGCCGCGGATGTCGAGATCGTGGCTCGCCAGCGAGAATCCGGCGCCGAGCGTGTCCAGCGAATGCAGCACCTTGAGCCGCTTCTCCGCCGCCACGGTGAGCGATTTCCCCGACGGGGTCGTGAAATACGCATAACCACGCGTCTTCGAACGGCCCACGCGGCCACGCAGCTGGTAAAGCTGGGCGAGGCCGAACATGTCCGCGCGATGCACGATCAGTGTGTTGGCATTCGGCACGTCGAGCCCGGATTCGACGATCGCCGTTGACAGCAGCACGTCATACTTGCCTTCGTAGAACGCCGTCATGACGTCCTCGAGTTCCGTCGCTGCCAGCTGCCCGTGCGCGCGCGCAACCTTCAGTTCGGGCACCTGCTCTGCGAGGAACTCGGCGATATCGTCGAGATCTGAAAGGCGCGGGGCAACATAGAACGTTTGCCCGCCCCGAAACCGCTCGCGCCTGAGCGCCTCGCGGATGATGACTGGATCGAATGGCGAAATGTACGTGCGTACGGCGAGCCGGTCGACGGGAGGCGTCGTGATCAGCGACAACTCGCGCACGCCGGACAGTGCCAGTTGCAGCGTGCGCGGTATGGGGGTCGCTGACAGCGTGAGAACGTGCACGTCGTCCTTGAGCTGCTTCAGCCGCTCCTTGTGCGTCACGCCGAAATGCTGCTCTTCGTCGATCACGAGGAGGCCGAGGCGCTGGAACTCGATCTGCTTGCCGAGCAGCGCATGCGTGCCGACGACGATGTCGATCTGTCCACTCTTGAGACCGGCCTTGACGTCTGCGAGTTCCTTGGCAGAGACCATGCGCGACGCCTGCGCCACGTGGACCGGAAGACCCTGAAACCGCTCGGAGAACGTTTTATAGTGTTGCCGCGCGAGCAGTGTCGTCGGCACCACGACCGCCACCTGGAACCCACCGAGCACCGCGATGAGTGCCGCGCGTAGCGCCACTTCCGTTTTTCCGAAGCCGACGTCGCCGCAGATGAGCCGGTCCATGGGGCGCCCGACACCGAGATCACCGAGAACGGCTTCGATGGCTGCTGCCTGGTCTTCCGTTTCCTCGTAAGGAAACC